>JBJTYE010000071.1:0-24708 GCA_046082625.1 Actinomycetota bacterium
TCGAAAGATCTTGGGTCCTCGTCTCGATCTGGTTCCTCGGTGCCGTCAACGGGTCCGTGAATCGAGAGGTCCGTTCGGGCGTCCGATGTGGATCGATGACGTCCACTTCGACCTCGACGACCATCTGCAGTCGATCACTGATCGGAACGGCCGCGATCTCGAGGATCTGGTGGCCGAGGCACTGGCGACTCACCTGGACCGACGCCACCCGCTCTGGCGGGTCTGGCTGGTTGACGAAGCAGAGTCGAATCGTTGGGCCCTGGTGACCGTGGTCCACCATTGTCTGGTGGACGGCATCGCCGGTAACGACCTGCTGACGGCATTGCTGTCGACGACACCGGGATCCCGTTCGGCGACCACGACTCCCTGGCGTCCCTCCCCCGAACCGTCGACACGAGACGTCTTGGTCTTCGGCCTACGCCAGTTCATCGGGACGGCCGGGGCGCGTCTTCGCGCCACGGCACGGATGCTCACTCACCCCCGTCGTTCCTGGCGACGGCTGCGCACCACGCTGGGAGCCGCCAAGAGACTCTGGTACCGACAACGACACATCGCAACGTCACTCGTCGGTCCCATCGGTTCGCGACGTCGGTGGCGAAGCCTGGCGATTCCCCTGCACGACATTCGGACGATTCAGTCTGCGGTTTCTTGCACGGTGAACGACGTCGTTCTGGCCGCTGTGACGAGTGGACTGCGGGAGCTCCTCGTGTGCGGGGGGAATCAGTCGAGGACCGCGTGATCACTGCCATGGTGCCGGTCTCGCTCCGGACTTCGGAGGAACGGGGCACGACCGGCAATCGCGTCGCCAACGTCCACGCCCGTCTGCCCGTCGGACAGCGGGACCCGCTGACCACGCTGCAGATGGTGCACGCCCATCTCGAGGACCTGAAGACCTCCCCCGAAGTCGATGCCACCGGAGCTCTGATGAACATCGGAGCCAACGTGCCTCGTTTCGTCGCCGATCGCATCGCCCGCGCCGTGGTACGCCGCCAACGCAATGTCGAGACTGCCATCACCAATGTGCCCGGACCCCGAGAACCGCTCTATCTCGGACTGCACAAGATGGCGGCCGGGTATCCAGTGGCTCCGATCGCCGGGCAGGTGCGTCTCACCATCGCCATCTGGTCGTACTGCGACACGTTGTCGATCGGCGTCACCGGGGACCGGGACACGACAGCCGATCTCGACGTCGTGGTCGACGGGATTCGACGGGGAATGGACGACCTGCAACGCGCCGCGGGTGCACCGATTGCGCGGTGAGCATTCAGATGGAGGCGATGACGACCACGACGCTCACGACCATCAGGACGACCGCCAAGCTGGTGTGCTGGGCGGAGTCCTTGGCCCGCAGGTGCATCAAGGTCGCAGCGGCGAAATAAGCGGTGAGGCAGATGGCCGTGAACACCAAGAGGCCATCGTTCCATTGGCCGATGAGAAGTCCGAGTCCGCCGGCGGCCTTGGCCACTCCCAGGACCGGCACCATGCGCATCGGCACACCGAGGCGCTGCAACATTTCCACGACCTGAGGCACCCGGCGGAAATCCGCCGCGGCCGTCGCCCAGCAAGCAGCGATGAGAAGGATGGAAAGTACGAGCGCCACGATATTCATCCTTCGAGCGTAGATCGCCTCGAACAGGACGGCGAGGGATGCGGTCCAGGAACCGGACCCGATCGACTTCGATCAGACCATGCCGGCGTAGTCGGCGAAGACCACGATGCGCTGGCTCACCGATCCCGGCGGATGACAGGCGAAGAGAGTCATGGTGGCCGTCGGCGTGGAATTGATGATCCACATGCCTTCGATCGGGTCCACCACGGTCGACCCGCTCACCCGGTACAGGTACGTTCCCTGATCGGTGATGACCCGAATCTCGTTCCCGGGTTGGAGTTGGTCGATGTAGCGGAAGGGTCGGATACCGCTGGTCCGATGTCCCCCGAGAACGACGTTGCCGGACTGTCCCGGCTTGGCGGTGCCCGGCCAGTGACCGACGCCGATGTCGAAGATCCAGAGATCGACGCCTTCGTAGATCGGCCTCGAAACTCCGAGCGATGGAATCTCGATCGTGCCCAGACGAGCCGGCTGCGCTCGCGGCTTGGCAGGGGCGGCCGCAGCAGTGACCGGAACGGTCGTGGTGGTGGTCGTGGTGGTGGTCGTCGTGGTCGTGGAGGTGGTCGTGGACGTCGTGGTCGGAGCCGCGGTGGTGCTCACCGTCGTCGCCACCTCGGCGTCCCCGTCGGTTCCGCATGCCGCCACCAGCGCGCCACCGCACACGGCCAATCCCATCAGGGCCCCGCGCATCTTGCGCCCTGATGCGGCCCGAACCGGGCGCCCTCTTGTCACCGAAGCATCGATTGAACCGTTCACGTCACCTCACAGAAAATTCGTACCTCGTCATGGTACTGAACGGCACGACCACTGGTTCGGGCGCCAGTCGGACAATGAATCGGCACCCTTGACACATTGTGTTAGGAATGCCTAACTTGACCCTATGGGCGCATCTTTCCTCATCACCCTACGAGAAGGCCTGGAAGTCAGCCTGGTCCTGGCCATTCTCATCGCTTACCTCGTTCAGACCGACCGCCGCCACGAGACCGGTGCCGTCTGGCGGGGAGCCGGACTGGCCGTGTCGATGTGTTTGGTCGTCGGCTGGATCATCTTCTCGGCCACGGGCGGTCTCCACGGCACTGCAGAGCAGATCGTGGAAGGGGTGATCGCCCTCGTGGCGGCCTCCGTTCTCACGTGGATGATCTTCTGGATGCGCACCAACGCTCGCACCCTCGGAGCCGACCTACGGGACAAGGTCGACGCGGCCACCACGATGCGCTCCTTGGCCCTCGTAGCGTTCGTGGCCACGGTACGAGAAGGACTGGAAACTGCTCTGTTTCTCCTCTCGGCCGAGACCGACGCAGCGTCGGGTGCCGAGGTGGTCGTCGGTGGACTCCTCGGTCTCGCCGTGGCCGCCCTTCTCGGATGGATGGTCTACCGCGGCGGCAGTCGACTGAACCTGCGGCGATTCTTCCAGATCACCGGAGTTCTGCTGATCCTCTTCGCAGCGGGACTGGTGGGCAAGTCCGTCCACGAATTCCGCGAAGCACTTGGTTTCGAAACGGGTGGTTTGGTGAATGCCGCGTGGACGATCGGATCGGGGCCGTGGGCCGACGGGACGTTCTACGACTTCATGAAGGGCTTCTTCGGTTGGCATGCCGAAACCGAATGGATACGCCTCATCGCCTACACCGGGTATCTGCTTCCGGTGATATGGATGTTCCTGCGGCCACCCTCTCACACGCGCGGCAATTCGGCGACGTCTGGACGAACCGTCGTCGATGCATGACGAGAGGTTTGCCGTCAGTCTCCGCCGGCAACGGAGGATGTGAAGCTCACGAACACGAAGGCTCCGTTCGTGACCGCGCCGAACATACGCGGATATCCCCCCGGAGGTTCGCCGAACGACGTCGCCCACAGGATCGAACCATCCGACGCGTCGATGACCTGCAGGTCGAACCACATGGCGAAGAGTCGACCGTTCGCCACATGCCACGGCCAGCCCAGTTGTGCGGCGGCGATGCGCCAGCGTTGGTCACCGGACGCCACGTCATAGGCAGCGATCCATGCACGCGGGACTCCGCTGTCGTCGTCCCAGCCCCGCACGTAGACCGTCGCGTCATCGGCTGCCCACACGTTGTCGTACACCGGCGCTCCGACGGCTCGCCAGATCTCCTCACCGGTCGCGACATCACGTCCCACCAACGGGTCGTCCTGTCCGCCGCTCACCTTCACCGTGTCGGTCGCCGGCGGGTCACGCCGAATCCGATCGGCATCGGACGGAAGATCCGCGGAGGCGAGTCCGTCGTTGCTCTCGAGAACTTCGCCCGTCCGGGCGTCGACGCGGAGGGTCTGCGGTGGGTAGGGAATCTCGACCCACACCTCGTCGGTGGTGGCGGCCACTGCCTCGTGCATGTCGGGGTTGGTGCCACACGTGACCCATTGGAACTCGCCATCGTCGATGGCATAGGCGGCCAGGATCGGGTACTCCCCCTCCGGACACATGTCGATCGGGGCAGGTCCGTATCCGGCGGAACGGTCACCGCCATCTCCCGGCGACCCGTCGGCCCCACAGGCGACGAGGCAGAGCACAACGACGATGATCGACAGGAGGTGTCGGGCGCTCCTCATGACATCTCTACACCAGTCCGAGCACCAGACCTGCGAGGGCCGTGTGGTAGGTCACGATGATCGTGAGCCGCTGCCACGGACGAGATCTGACGAACCGCTCCTCGGCGATCAACGAGTCCGAGACCATGAAGAGAACGGCCCCGATGATGGCCGCCGGTGAGCCACCAGCAACTGCACTCACCACCATGGCCGAGATCACCGTGACATACACGAGGATCGCCGGCACCATGTTTCCGGCACCCGACCGCTGCAAGGCGCCGACGAAACGCCGTGCCAACACTGAGGCACCGACGGCCACGGCCACCAGACCGATGAGGGCGCGGGTCGCGGTCGGTTCACGCAGGGCGAAACTGACAGTGAAGAGAATCTGAGCCACGGCGAACGAACCCAGCCCGGGCAGGAACGCATCCCGCGGCAACATCAAGAAAATGTCGCCGGCGACGCAGAACACCAGCGCCGCCACCAGCCAGGTCCGTGCTCCGGTGTCGGCCGGATCGAGAGCCAGAGCACAGATCAGGAAGGTCACGGCGGCGGCCGGCTTGCAGACGTATTCCAAGGGCCGCAGGCGAAAGGCGACGGCTCCCCAATCCAGCGCCGACAGGGTGAGAGCCACCACCAGAAGCACGATGGCGGCGCCACTCATGCCAACAGTCTGGCACGGTGTCGATCGATGACGGGACACTAGGGTTTTCCCATGCGACGACGTCTGACGGTGGCCGATCTCGCCGATCTGAAGGGTCGACGTCAACTGACCATGGTGCGCATCTACTCCGTCGACGAGGCCGCGGCGGCCGAGGAGGCCGGGATCGACATCGTGTCGGCCCCACCGGAATTGGTGACCGATCCCCTCTATCGCAGAGTTGCACCGTCGCTGTTCACCATGACGGGTCGCAACAGCCGGGTCATGGGAACGGCCACGCAGATGCTGTCCTTCGCCGCCGAGATGCTGGACGCCGATGCCGATGCCGTCTACAGCTCCGGAAGTCTCGACACCATCCGATTCCTGGTGGGTGAACACATTCCCGTCGTCGGCCACGTGGGCCTGGTGCCGTCGCGGGCCTCGAACACCGGAGGCTTCCGAGCGGTCGGCAAGACCGCCGAGACGGCGTGGCAGGTGTACCAGGATTGCGTGGCCCATGAAGAGGCCGGAGCCATTGCCGTCGAGATCGAGGTCGTGCCCGTCGAGGTGGCCACCGCCATCAGCCGTCGCATGAAGCGACTGTCGCTGTGGTCGATGGGCTCCGGTGCCGGTTGCGATGCCCAATATCTCTTCGCCATGGACATCCTCGGCACCAACCGGGATCACATCCCCCGCCACGCCAAGGTGTACCGGAAACTCGCCGACGAATACGATCGTCTGCAACGCGAGCGGGTGGCCGCCTTTCGCGAATACTGCAGCGACGTGGAGGGCGGAGTGTTCCCCGAGGACCAGCACGTCGTACACATGACTGCGAGCGAGTGGCAGGACTTCGATGCTCGCCTCGCCCGGGAGTGACACGACCATGAAACACGTCCATCTGACGGGCGCCGTCGTCATCGCCGCAGTTGCGACACTGGTCGGCTGCGGCGGCGCCGACGACCCGGTGGATGGAAAGGCCTTCCTTCTGGTCGAGGCAACAGGTATCGATTCTCTGCAGGGCGCTCCCCTGCGACTCGAGTTCTCCGATGGCAGCGTGGGCGTCACCGGAGGCTGCAACCTCATCGGCGGCGCTTACGAAGTGGATGGCGACACCTTGATCGTGGAAACGATGATGCAGACCGAGATGGCCTGCGAACAGCCACGCATGGACCAAGACGCCGCCATCATCGAGTTCTTGCAGGCTCGCCCAGACATCGCCGTGAACGGAACGGTTCTCACCCTGTCCGAGGGTGCGCGCACCATCACGTGGGACGCCGTCCCGCTGTCGAAGGAGGAATGATGGGTTTCGTCCTTGCGAACCATGACGGTCGTGCGGTCCTCGTCTCAGGTGACAGGTACTGGGACATCGAGAAGCTGTCGGGTGGCGCCGTCGGTTCCGATCCGATGGCCGCCCTGGCCCACCACCGACTACTGCACGACTTGGCTGTCTCGATCACGTCGACGTCACCCGATGGACGTTTGGATCGGGGTCGGCTCGGCGCCCCGGTGCCGCGACCGGGCAAGGTCTTCGGCATCGGACTGAACTATCGATCTCACGCTGACGAATCCTCCATGGACGTCCCCGACAACCCGGTGGTCTTCGCCAAGTTCCCCTCCTGCATATGTGGGCCCTTCGACACCGTGGACATGCGCAGCGAACGCGTCGATTACGAGGGCGAAGTGGTGGTGGTCATCGGTCCGGGGGGCAAGGACATCGCCGCTGACGATGCCTGGGACCACGTTCTCGGAATCACCGCCGGACAGGACGTCTCGGACCGTGCCATACAAATGGCCAGCAAACCACCGCACTTCGATCTGGGGAAGTCCTTCGACACATTCGGCCCCATCGGACCGACCCTCGTCAGTCCGGATCTGCTCCCGAATCGCGACGCCATCGCTGTCAGCTGTGCAGTGAATGGCGAGGTCCGCCAGAGCGACACCACCGCCAACCTCATCTTCAGCATCCCGGTGCTGATCGAATACCTGTCGCACATCACCACCCTCCACACTGGTGACATCATTTTCACCGGTACCCCGGCCGGCGTGGGCATGATCTCGAAGAAGTTGCTTCGTGACGGCGACACGGTGACCACCACCGTGGACGGAGTCGGCACCATGTCGAACCCGTGTCGACGAGTCTCCGATCACGGCCTCCTCCCCCGTCCCAAACTGGCGTGACATGTCCTGGGATCCGAACGAGCCGTTGACATGGACCGCACCGGGACCCGGTGAATGGTCCATCGATCGATCACACGTGAACCGACCGGCGACACCGATCAACCAGCACATCCAATCGGTCGGAACCGGGCGTGGCACGCGACGAGTGTTCGTCGACATCGGAGGCCCGGTGCAGGCTCTCGAACTGCGCTTCGTGAACGGACTCGTCTACACGCGGGTCTTTCCTCTGGTCGGCGCCGAGAAGCCACCCCGCTCGCTCCCACCCAAACCGATCCTGGTGGCGATGTCGCGTCTGCACCCTCGCTTTCGCCAGCGTCTGCGGGTGGCCAAGACACTCATGGTCGACCGTCCCTGGCGCAAGGTCGTGGCCGACTGGAATGCTCCGGACGGTCTGCGGTCCCGCATCCAAGAGACGAACCTGGTGTTCCAGGATGTCGATCTCGGGTCTCTCGACGACGCCGCCCTCCTGCAACACATCACGCGAGTCGTCGATCACGCCACCGCCATGTTCGAGGAACATTTCTGGCTCCATGGCTACGACCTCTGCCCCATCGGCCTGCTGCTTCATGCGACGCGGTCCTGGGGACTGACACCGGCCGAGGTCCTGCCGCTTCTGGAAGGGGCGTCTCCTTCCACCAGCGAAGCCGAGGCCGAACTACGCCGCATTCGCGATCTGGTGACCGCCACCGGAGTCCAGCCGACGTCGCTGGAACAATTGCGAACCTTGTCGCCCGAGATCGCTGCGTCGGTGGACCACTTCTTACGTCTGCGCGGACATTTGGTCATCTCGCGCTACGACATCGACGGCCTCTTGTTGATCGATGCCCCCGAGGTTCTCCTCAATCGGATCATGAACGCCCGTGACGTCACCCGTCGGGCCGAAGCGGTCGACTCGTCTCTCGCCACGCTCCGGACAGCCCTGCGGGAACGGATTCCTGTGGTGAACCGCGAGGAATTCGACATGTTGCTCGACGAGGCTCGGGCGGCCATGGATCTCCGCGACGACAACGGCCCGCATACCGTCGAATGGCCGCTCGGCCTCATTCGCCTGGCCCTTCTCGAACTCGGCCGCCGCCTGGTGGCCCGCAGCAAGGTCTCGGCGCCCGAACACGCCTTCGAACTCACTCTCGACGAACTGTCGGCCATCTGGACCTCGACTCCAGCCGCCGGCGAGTTGGCGGCGCGGCATCGGTGGCGGGCTTCGGTGAACGTGGACGACGCGCCCCGCAAACTCGGTGGACCCGAACCCGTGCCGCCGCTCGACGTGCTGCCGGCGCCCCTGGCCCTCATCGCCGGCTTCGTCAAGATCGTCATCTCCGAAGCCGGAATCGACGGGGAACAACGGACCCAGGGACTTCACGGCTACGGAGTGGGTACAGCGACGCACCGTGGCACGGCTCGGGTGGCCACCAGTCCCGAAGAAGCCTTGATGTGCCTCGAACCAGGCGACGTGCTGGTGGTCCCCTGCACCACACCCGCGTACAACATGGTGGTGGGCGTGGCCGGAGCGCTGGTCACCGCCGAAGGCGGGTCGCTGAGCCACGCCGCCGTGATCGCCCGCGAACTCGGCATCCCGGGCGTCATCGGTGCACCGATGGCCATGCGCGACATTCCCGACGGGGCGACGGTGGAGGTCGATCCTGTCGCCGGCATCGTGCGCCTCGTGTCCTGATCCCGACCGGCCGTCCTAGCATCGGGCCATGGAACTGGTTCCGACCGTCGACATCTCGCACCCCACCGCCACGTCTCTCGATGCACTCGATCGAGCCTGTCGGGATCACGGGTTCTTCTTGCTCTCCGGCCACGGACTCGACGGTCTCATCGATCGCACCTGGGCCGAAACGGCCCGCTTCTTCGACACCGACCGTGCCGTGCGTACGTCCATCATGCGGGACGAGGAGAACCCCCTCGGCTACTTCGATCGCGAACTCACCAAGCGCAAGCGAGACCACAAAGAGGTGTTCGACTTCATCGATCCGTCGCTACCGGCGCTCGACGCCAAGAACCGCTGGCCCGCTGGATTGACCGGGTTTCGCGAAACCATGGTGGAACTCTTCGATGCCCTGTCGGTGCTCACCGATCGCACCGTGTCCCTCGTCCACGAGGCCCTGGCACTGTCGCCGTCGGGACAGGAGCAGATCGGTAGCAGTCGCCACAGCAGCACCATCCGCCTGAACCACTACCCCGTCGGTGATCCGGTGCCGGCGAGCGAACGCGCTGGTCTGGCCGACCTCGGTGAGACCGCGCTCGGGTATCACACCGATCCCGGCACTCTCACCTTGCTGCTCCAGGACGACACCGGTGGTCTGCAGACCGAGTCCCTCGACCACGGGTGGATCGACGTCCCGCCGGCCGCCGGAACCATCGTGGTGAATCTCGGCGACTGCATGCAGGCCTGGACCAACGACCGCTACCGAGCGGCGGTCCATCGCGTGGTGCCGATGACGCGCTCGCGCCGGTTCAGCATTCCGTACTTCGCCAACCCGTCCCGGGAGACCACCGTCCAGCCGGTGGCCGAATTGTGCGATGGAGCGCCCAGGTACCGCCCCTTCGCCTGGCGGGAGTTCATGGCCGCCCGGGCATACGACAACTTCAAGGACCTGGGCGCCGACGACACCCAGGTCACCGACTTCCGGGTGGGCGCAGGCTGAGGATCTGGTCCGACCCGAATGCCATCGGTCACAAAATTTGGATCGACTCCAAACTTAGTGCTAATTTTTCGGCCGTGACATTCACCGACACCCTCCGCCACCTCGGGGTCTACGTCACCCCCCAACGACTGGCCGTCATGAAGGCCGTCGCCGACCATCCGCACGGCACCGCCGACGTCATCAGCGACGCCGCCCGGGCCGAGATCGGGACGATCTCGCGCCAGTCCGTGTACGACACTTTGAGCCTGCTCGTCGACAACGGCTGCATCCGCCGGATCCAACCCATCGGGTCGCCGGCCCTCTACGAGAGCCGCGTCGGAGACAACCACCACCATCTCATCTGTCGCGACTGTGGCCGCGTCGTCGACGTCGACTGCGCAGTTGGCTACCGACCGTGCCTCGAAGCGGCCGACGACAGTGGCTTCGAGATCGACGAGGCCGAGGTGGCCTATTGGGGTCGTTGCCCCGACTGCCGCCTCGCGGCCACAGCCTGAGTTCATCCACCCCCAACATCAACCAACCATCAAGCAAGCACCACAAGGAGAAGCAATGAGCAGCGAAGGCAAGTGCCCGATCACCGGGGCCCTCACCTCCCACGACATGGGACAGGGGAACATCGACTGGTGGCCCAACCAGTTGAACATCGGTGTCCTCCACAACAACCCCGAAGTCGGCGATCCGATGGACGAGGATTTCGATTACGCCAAGGAGTTCAAGTCACTGGACCTGGAGGCGGTGATGAAGGACCTGAAGGCCCTGATGACCAATTCCCAGGACTGGTGGCCCGCCGACTACGGCCACTACGGACCGTTCATGATCCGGATGACCTGGCACGCCGCCGGCACCTACCGCATCCAGGACGGTCGCGGTGGCGCAGGCACCGGCATGCACCGGTTCGCTCCGCAGAACAGCTGGCCCGACAACGGCAACTTGGACAAGGCCCGTCGTCTGCTGTGGCCGGTGAAGCAGAAGTACGGCAAGAAGCTCTCGTGGGCCGACCTGTTCGTCCTGGCCGGCAACGCCGCACTCGAGTCGATGGGCTTCAAGACCTTCGGTTTCGGCGGCGGACGCGAGGATGTCTACCAGCCCGATGACACCTACTGGGGCAGCGAGAACACCTGGCTCGGAGACAACCGCTACAAGGGCGACCGCGAACTGGACAAGCCCCTCGGTGCAGTGCAGATGGGCCTCATCTACGTGAACCCGGAAGGCCCCAATGGCAATCCGGATCCGTTGGCCTCGGCTCGTGACATCCGCGAGACCTTCGGTCGCATGGCCATGAACGACGAAGAGACCGTGGCCTTGGTGGCCGGCGGCCACACCTTCGGCAAGGCCCATGGTGCCGGTGATCCGGGTAAGCATGTGGGCCGCGAGCCCGAGGGTGCTCCGATCCAGGCCATGGGCTTCGGATGGGAGAACACCATGGGCGAGGGTCACGGTGTGGCCACCATCACCAGCGGTATCGAAGGCGCCTGGACCACCAACCCCATCGCCTGGGATCACGACTACTTCAAGATTCTGCTGGAGAACGAGTGGGAGCTCACCAAGAGCCCGGCTGGTGCTCAGCAGTGGATCCCCAAGGGTGGAGCCATGGCCACGGCCGTGCCCGATGCCCACGACGCGTCGAAGCGCCACGCTCCGATCATGACCACCGCCGACCTGGCACTGAAGTTCGATCCGGAGTACGCCAAGATCTCCAAGCGTTTCCACGAGAACCCGGATCAGTTCGCCGATGCCTTCGCTCGGGCCTGGTTCAAGCTGACCCATCGTGACATGGGTCCGCGCGCCCGGTACCTCGGCAAGATGACGCCGAAGGAGACGTTGATCTGGCAGGACCCGGTGCCGGCCGTCGACCACAAGCTGGTCAGCGGCAAGGACGTCGCCAAGCTGAAGGGCAAGATCCTGTCCTCCGGCCTCAGCGTGTCCGAACTGGTGCGCACCGCCTGGGCCTCGGCCTCCACGTTCCGCGGAACCGACAACCGGGGCGGTGCCAATGGCGCCCGTATCCGCTTGGCTCCGCAGAAGAACTGGGAAGTCAACAACTCGGCCGAGCTGACCAAGGTCCTCGACGTTCTCGAGCGCATTCAGAACGACTTCAATGCTGGCGAGAAGAACAAGAAGATCTCACTCGCCGACATGATCGTCCTCGGTGGCTGCGCCGCCGTGGAGAAGGCGGCCAAGGATGCCGGCGTGGCGGTGGAGGTTCCCTTCACCCCGGGTCGCACCGACGCCACGGCCGAGATGACCGACGCCGAGTCCTTCGCCGTGCTCGAGCCCACCTTCGACGGCTTCCGCAACTTCGTGATGGCAGGTCACATCGCCACCACGGAGCAGCTGCTGTTGGAGAAGGCCAACTTGCTGACGCTGTCGGCACCCGAGATGACCGTCCTGGTGGGCGGTATGCGGGCGCTGAACGCCAACCACAAGCAGTCCGAGCTCGGAGTCCTCACCAAGACCCCGGGAGTTCTCACCAACGACTTCTTCCGGACCCTGACCGACATGTCCCTCAAGTGGACGCCGACGGACAAGTCCGAGGAGACCTTCGAGGGCCGGGATCGCAAGACGGGCGAGGTGAAGTGGAAGGCCAGTCGTGCCGACCTGATCTTCGGTTCGAACTCGCAATTGCGAGCTCTCGCCGAGGTCTACGCCTGCGACGACGCCAAGAAGAAGTTCGTCAAGGACTTCGTGGCGGCCTGGAACAAGGTGATGAATCTGGACCGGTTCGAACTGAACTGAGTCTCCTCCACGGGCACAGGGCGTCGGCTCCGCCAGGAGCCGGCACCCTGCGTCGTTTCAGCCGTCGGCTCCGTCAGGAGCCGGCGCCCTGCGTCGTTTCAGCCGTCAGGCGCCAGCGCTCGGGCCGTTCTCCGGGCCTCGCACTGCCAAGAAGACGAACACGCCCAGGGCCAGCACCATGGCCACCCACATCGAACTGCGCCATCCGTCCACCAAGGCGTGCTGGGCAGCATCGATGATGGCGGCTCCTCGGGATCCGGCATCGGTAGCCACGGCATAGGCGCTGCCGATTCCCTCGCTCGCCAGTTCGATAGTTCGTTCCGGCACGCCGTCGAGATTCGCCTCGATGCTGCTGCGATACCCGGCGCTCAGAACCGAGCCGAGCAGTGCCACCCCGATCGCCCCGCCGATTTCACGCGAGGTGTCATTGAGCGCCGAGGCCACACCTTGTTTGTCGAGGGGCAGGGTCTCGGTGATCGCCGATGTCGCCGGTGTCATGGTGAGCCCCAATCCCAAACCGAAAGCCATCAATCCCGGTAGCACCGAGAGGTACCCGCCTTCGACGGAGGCTTGCACCGCCAGCAGAACCAGTCCCGAGAGGAAGATGCCGACACCGATCAGCATCGTGTTGCGACTCCCGATCCGGATGGCGATCCGCGGGGCGATGGTCGAGACCGGCATCATCACCGCCCCCATCGGCAACACCGACACCGCCGACTTCAGGGCCGACCAGCCGAGCACGGCCTGGAGATACGGGAAGAGGACGAGCAGAGTCCCGAACATCACACTGAAGAGGACCACCAGCGTGAGCGAGCCGGCGGCCAGGCCGCGGTCGCGAAAGGCGCTCAGGTCGAGAAGGGGTGCGGTGACCTGGCGCTCCCACACGATGAAGCCGATGAGCGCCACCGATCCCACGACCAGTCCGGCCACCGTCAAGGAGTCGCTCCAACCCCGTTCCGGACCCTCATGGATGCCCAGGACCACGCCACCGATGGCCAGTGCCGACAAGACCGATCCCACGACATCGAAGGGATGAAGACTGCTCTCGCGAGAATTCGGGACGAAGCGCACGGTGATCGCCGCCGATGTGACCACCAGGACGATCGGAAGAACGTACGTCCACCGCCACGACAGCACATCCACCATGAATGACGAGACGAAGAGCCCGATCATTCCCCCGCTCCCGGCGAATCCGGCCCAGATGCCGATGGCTCGGGCCCGATCCTCGGCGGGGAAGCTGGAGGTGATGACCGAGAGCGTCACCGGCATGATCATGGAGGCACCGATACCGGCGAAGACCCGCGCCAGGATCATGGTGGCGGTGGTGGCCGCAGTCATGGCGATGATGGTGGACACGAAGAAGATCACGATGCCGACCAGCAACACCGGTTTGCGTCCCCAGCGATCGCCGATTCCCCCGATCGGCATCAAGAGCGCCGCCAGAACCAGGGTGTAGGCATTGATGATCCAGAGGACCCCACTCTGTGACGCTCCGAGATCGACGGCGATCTGCTGCTGGGCCACGTTCAACCCCGACATCGAGGCCACGACGGCGATCAGCGCCGTGAGAACCGCCACCAGGACCAAACGCTGCTGTCTCTTGCCGATCCCCTCCTGTCCGTCGAGTGACCGAGGTCCGAAAGAGGAATCGTCGAGGCGCGAATCGATGGTGGACGTCATGACACTCCGGGAGAGGGGGATGCCGACCCTAGCGGGCCAACTCGATCGTCAATCGTCGCGGTAAAGTTCGGCGATGAGCCCGCCGATCTCTGTGGATTCCGGCACACCGGATCTCCAGGTTACGATCGACGACTCCGGTGTCGCTGTCGCCACCCTGCACCGACCGGACCATCGCAATGCCTTCTCGGCCGCCATGGGTCGAGCCCTGTCCGCCCTCTATCGCAGGGCCGACTCCGACGATTCGATCCGAGTGGTGGTGATCACTGGAACCCCGCCGGCCTTCTGTGCCGGTGCCGACTTCAGTGCGGGGGCGGACGTCTTCGCCAGTCCCTCGGAGGCCGATTTCCGGGCCTGTCCAGTGGAACCGACTGCGTGGCAGATCCGCAAGCCGGTCATCGCCGCCGTCAATGGCCACGCCATCGGCATCGGTCTCACATTGGCCCTGCACTGCGACATCCGAGTCATGGCCCGCGATGCCAAGTACGGGATCGTGCAGGTGCGACGCGGCGTCATGCCCGATGCATTCAGCCACTGGACCCTTCCTCGTCTGGCCGGCATGACAGCGGCTGCCGACATCATGTTGACCGGGCGCACGTTCGACGGCACGGAAGCCGAACGTCTCGGCATCGCCTCACGTACCGTGGACAACGAGGCAGTGTTGGACACGGCGCTCGGGCTGGCTCAGGACATCGCCCTCAATACCGCCCCGCTGTCAGTGGCGGTCACCAAACGTCTGCTCTGGGAGTCGTTCGCCGCATCCATCGACGACATCGGTCGCGCCGAGACGTCTCTCCATCGACACCTCATGGGGTCGGTCGATGCCCGCGAAGGTGTGGCGGCGTATCTGGAACGTCGCCCGCCGACGTGGCGTCTCAGTCCCACCCGGGACTGGCCGACCGAATGGCCCGGCCCCGCGTCCACATGACGACCACGATCATGACGCGGGTCGGGTGAGCTCGGTGCGGATCCGCCCCGACATGCGGGCGAGCACCACGGCCACGGCCACGATCAGCAGTCCCGATACCGAGATCAACAACGGGGCTCGGCCTTCACCTGGGAAGAAGTGGGCCACGGTCCAGGGCACGTAGACCAAGAGACCGACCAGTCCGAACATCGACAAGAGAACCCGACCGGGCATGGTTCCGAGAGCGATGAACACGATCGACACGACCAGTCCCGACACGGTCGCCAGAGCCAGGGACTGGGTGCCGGTGATCGCCGGACCGATGAGGACGGCCAACGCCCCCACGACTTGAAAGGCCACGTCGACGCGCACCAGGCGAACTCGAGCCACCGCGATCAGGATGCATCCGACGATCCACACCACGAGACCGGTCACCACCCCGGCATCGCGGGCGTAGTACACGAGCGCTCCGGGGGTGCTCTGAATCAACCCGATGATTCCGATGATCCCGAGCACCATGTCGAAGGGAGCCGCCAGGTGTCGGCGCGCCGAAACGGCGGCGGCGATCATGAGCGACGACGACGCGATGACGAACAGGAATCCCGCTCCGTCCCATGCGGACACGGTGAGATAGGCGCCGACCACCACCGACACTCCGCCGACGGCGACCGGAATCACCGGCAGGATCGGCGAACGTCGTAACGCCACCACCACCATGACGATTCCGAGGGCCCAGACTCCGAGTCCGCCCCATCGGGCATCGGTGAGATCACCGATGGCCGTGCCGACGAGGATGGACACACTGGCGCAGAATGCCGCCTCCTGGATGGGACGGGACCGTCCGGCCCACAAGGCGCCGTTCAGAGTGGCGGCCACCAGGGAGATCAGAACCCAGTGCTGAGATCCGCGATCCCATGCGATGACGTCGTGGGAGATCACGTAGGCCAGCAGCCCGACTGCAGGCGTGGCCCCGGTCCACAAGAACCACCGCAGGCGCATCAGAGCCGGATCGGCGTCTTCGTGCACCAGTGCTCCCGCTCCCACCAACAGCGCCGTGACCACCGCCGCCACCGCCACGTGCACCCCCGCCGACCAGTCGGACCAGTAGGCGGACACGAGCAGGATCACCCCGGCGACACCGAGCACACCACCGAGATACCCGAGGGCCTCGGCGATGGCGGGCACTTTGCGAGCCGGTCGCGTCGATGTCGCCGGCTGGCTGGCCGCCGCTCGCCGCTCGAAGTCCCGAATCCGTTCGGCCTCGGCATCCGTCAGCACGCCGCCGGCGATCCAGCGATCCAGCAGAGACGAGATGTAGGGATGCACGCTCGATGAACCGGTCGCCGGTCGGCCAGCGGACGACTTCGGGACCGCCGGGGAGATCATCGGAGACGGGAGCCGGGCAGCACGTCGCCGGGACAGAACCACGACCACCACCACGATCACGAGAAACAGAACACCGATGATCATCGAACACTCCTTTCGACGAACGTGACGAGCACACGCTAATCATCGACACCTGGTGATCCGCGACACAGATGTCCCGGTCGGGCACCCGACGAACACCGTTAGGATTTGGCGGACACATGGAGACGGAGCACGACGTCAGGCGGACGACATCCAGGTGCTGAGAGTCGTCCTGTGGACTTTGGTGGCCGTCGTGGCCATCGATCTGATCACCATCGTCCTGCGGATCAGCCGTTGGCGAGCCGTGGTCTTTCTCCAGTCGGTCACGCCCCTCGTGGCCCTGGTCGGTGTCGGTGTCACGGCGACGGCCATGTTTCTTGGCGATGCTCTCCTGCTCCTGGCAAGTGCAGTCGGATCCATGTCCCTGTTCGTTCTGATCTTCGCTTCCTGGCAGAGCCAACGAGACCCGGTGGGAAACGACGTCCCGAGCGAACTGCGTGTGGCCCACGCCAATCTCCTGCACTCGAATCCTGCGCCGGCCCGCGCCGTGCACGACACCCTGTCCTGCGCCGCCGATGTCATCGCCTTCAGCGAGATCACCGTCGAACTCCATGGACATGCTCTGGACCACCCGAGGTCGCACGACTGGCCCCATCGCCTACACGATCTGCAGGACGGGCCCCGCGGCATCGCCTTGTGGAGCAAGTACCCGTTCGCCGAGGGTCGAATCGAACGTCTGCACGATTGCCACGCAGCGGTGGCCACGATTCGTACACCGTCCGGGTCCGAGATTCGAGTTCTCGCCATCCATCCGATGGCACCGGTGTCGCGACGGAAACTGCGCGACTGGGCACCGTCGCTCGAGCGGATCGGCCTTGCACTCACCGCATCGGACCTTCCCGGTGTGGCCATCGGCGACTACAACGCCACGCATTGGCACCCACCGATGCGTCGTCTCTACCGGGCCGGACTCGCCAATGCCCATCTCCGCCGAGGACGAATCTTCGCGTCCACCTATCCGGTGGGACGACGACTACGGCCGTTCGTCGGGCTGGATCACGCCCTCGTCACCGCCGATATCGCCGTCCACGACGTGACGCACCTGGACGTCACCGGAAGCGATCACCGAGGAATCGTGGTGGACCTGAGCATCCGGTCGACTTCCTCGCCCGGTCGATTCAGATCGAAGGATCGACACCGGTCAGGGAGAGACTGAGATCCCACAGTCGTCGGGCATCGTCGTCGTTGCGCGCCCGACGGCTCGGCGTCTCGACCACCGGGTCGCCGAACATGTGGAATCGCGGACCCACCAGTTGGCCGGCACCGATCGTCGGATCGACGGCGGCCCGTACCTGGGAAAGAGCCCCTTCGACGCCGGTGCGAACCAGGACCGGCGTGAACCGTCGCATGATCGTATTGGTGACCGATGTGCCCAATTTGCCCAACTCGGTACGCGCCGTGCCCGGATGGGCGGCCACGGACGTGACAGTCGAGCTGGCGGCGCGCAACCGTCGGTCCAATTCCCGGGTGAACAACAGATTCGCCAGTTTGCTCTGGAAGTAGGCGCCCCAGCGGCTGTATCGGCGTCGTTCGAACATCGGGTCGTCCAGATCGATGCGACCCGGTCGATGTCCCATACTCGAGACGTTGACCACCCGTCCCGATGTGGCGAGCGCGGGCAGCAGCGCATGGGTGAGCGCGAAATGACCGAGGTGGTTGATCCCGAAATGCGTTTCGAAACCGTCGACGGTCGTCCCGCGGTCGAGCGCCATCACTCCAGCGTTGTTGACCAGTACGTCGACGGCCGGAACGGCTGAGGTCAGTTGCCGTGTGAAGGATCGAATCGAAGCCAAGTCGCCGAGATCCAGGTCGAGAACGATCAGATCGCCGGCAGCGGTCGTGGCGCGAATGTCGGCCACGGCCCGTTCGGCCTTGACGCGATTGCGGCACCCCATGACCACCGTGGCACCGGCAGCGGCGAGATACCGGGTGGTCTCCAAGCCGATCCCCGAGTTCGCTCCGGTCACCACCATCGTGCGACCTGCCAGATTCGGTACGTCCCGAACGGACCAACCCACGATTCCCCCTTTCGGCGCAATCACCCTACTCCCCGCCGGTCACCAGGGTCGGTGGAAGATGTTGAGTAAGGTTTCGTCTCGTATGTCTGGAAACGATCGCCGGGAGAGCCTGGTTCTCGGGATCTTTCTCGGCGTGTGCTTCTTCTTGGTCCTGGTGGCCCTCGGTGGATTGCGCGACTCGGTTCCGCTGGCCGTGATCCGGCCGGCGACGGCGTGGGCCGGCCCGCAGTCGGACGTTGCCGCGTCATTCGTCGACGCGCCAGACGACCTGGACTCGACGGTGACGCCCGAACCCTGCTCTCTCAGCGGCGTCCCTCTCGCGTACGGAAGTTTCGGCGACGACGTCTTCTGCCTGCAGGACGCCCTGGTCGAGACAGGACATCTCGACGGTCCGGCGGACGGTCTCTTCGGCGAGGCCACCGTCCTGGCGGTGACGACCTTCCAGACCCAGCAGGGCCTCCGTACCGATGGCATCGTCGGCCGCCCGACAGGCTCGGCCCTCGGCATCTGGCCTCCTGATCCACCGGCAGTCGTGCGCACCCCGACCCCGGCACCCGGGGCCACCGATCTGTGGGGCCTGCCGCTGTCATCGGTGGCGGTGAGTGGGCCGGACGCTCCTCCCCTTCCCCCGAATTCGGGCACCGGGTACCGGCTGGTCTACGACCGCGCCGCCCAGCGAGTCTGGGCGGTGGACGACGACGAGACCGTGATCCGTTCGTGGCTGGTGTCGGGAAGCCGTAACGACAACGAAGTTCCTGGGATCCACATCGTCTACAGCCGTTCGGGGATATCGGAATCGCTGGACGGGGCGTCGTCGTTCCGCTTCATGGTGCGTTGGCTCGACACCGGAGACGACGCCATCGGATTCCATTCACTGCCCCGCCGCACCTTCGATGGCAGTCCCTACCAGTCGGAGGACGAATTGGGCGTCCCGCAGTCCGGAGGCTGCCAGCGCCAAGCCGATCTGGATGCCGAATTCACCTGGAAATTCGCCCCGCGTGGCACCATCGTGGTCGTGATCTGACCGAGTGCAACCGGTCACCCGACCGAACGACACGAACGGGACTCAGTAACCTCGAGGGACGGTATGACTTCGCCCCAACAGCGCACGATGCTCATGTCCGCAGTCGGAGTGGTGGCTGCCATGGTTCTCGTGATCGGTCTGGTGACCGGGTCCGAAGGCGCCGACGATCCGGTGACCCCGACGACCGACGGCGCCACGTCGACCACGTCCGTCTCGGTTGACCCCGATGACGGTTTCACCCCGGTTCTGGACCTAGTCGGCGAAGAGGTCACGTCCACCGAACCGTGCCGCATGGACGGAAGCCTGGGTGGAGGCGACAGCGGGCCGGATGTGCTCTGTCTGCAAGAGGCCCTCATCGCCGCTGGCTACCTGAGTGGATCGCCGAGCGGCCGCTACGACAACGCCACCGCGGCGGCCGTGACCCGATTGCAGGAGGAACGCGAACTCTTCGTGGACGGAATCGCCGGACGCGAAACGGCATTGTCCCTCGGTATCTGGATCGACGAGGCGGCCAACGTGGTGCGCACTCCGGTTCCGCTTCCGGGTGCTGTCGACGTGCTCGGATTCCCGTTGTCGTCGGTGGCCAGCAGCGGACCCGATGCCCCGCCATTGCCGCCCAACTCGGGATCCGGTCGCCGTTTGGTCTATGAACGCTCCGGTCAGCGCGTCTGGGCCGTCGACGAGAACGAGCAGATCATTCGTTCGTGGCTGGTGTCGGGCAGCAAGTACGACAACGAGACTCCGGGAACGCACCAGGTGTACAGCCGTTCGGACGTATCCACCGCCTGGAATGGCAAGGCCTACCTCTACAAGATGGTGCGATGGCTGCAGACCGACATCGGTGCCATCGGGTTCCATGCCCTTCCGGTACGAGTCTCCGACGGATCGGTGTACCAGACCGAAGAAGAACTCGGACTCCGTCTCTCGGGTGGCTGCCAACGTCAGGCGAACTTGGATGCCGACTTCGTCTGGGAGTTCGCCCAGATCGGCACTCCCGTGGTCGTCATCTGACGAGTCGTTCTAGTCGGTGAGCACTCCGCGCCGCGATGAATCTCCGTCGTGGAGGAGATGATCCAACGTCTTTTCGGCTTGGGACATGTCAGGGCGATGATGGTTCTCGATGGGGCTCAGGTAGCTGACGCTCACGTACCCGTTCTGGACCAGCCCACCGTCGGTGTCATGGGGCAGTTCGGCAGCATCACCCCACGCCATCCTCACGTAGTAACTGCCCTCGTACCCTTCCTTGGCCTCGAGGCTGGCCGTGCTCATGCGACGTGGTGGCTCGTGACCGACGCGTCCGTACTGCCAACCCTTGATCTCGCCGATCTCGCAGTTCGGAACGTTGAGATTGGCGACCACCGGAGTGGCAGGCATGTCGGCGATGAGTCCTTCGACGAACGTGGCCGCCACCGCCGCCGCGGTGTGCCACTTCTGTCCCACCAGCATCTCATCCCACGCCTGTCCTTCGACGCCGTATCCGGTGACGGCCTGACTGACGGCCACACCGGACACCAAGCCGTTGCGGGCCGTGATCGCCGCGCCGACGGTTCCCGAGTGGTACACGGATCGGCCGACATTGGCGCCCGGGTTGATGCCCGACACGATCAGATCGAACGGCGCCCCGAAGGCCCCGAGTCGAGCGAACATCACACAGAGAGCTGGAGGACCGGTGACCGCCCAGGCTTCGTCGATACCGTCGATGGACATCCGGTGCACCTCGGGTTGGATGAGGTGCAAGGCGCCGAGGGCCACACTGGCCCCCGAGAACTCACGGTCCGGGGCCACCACCACCACGTCGCCGAGGGGTTTCATGGCTCTCGCCAGAACATGGAGTCCGACGGAATCGATCCCGTCGTCGTTGGTCACGAGGATGCGCATGGTTCCATGGTGGCCGATCACGGCCGGAATTCCACGTCGCTCGGGTGAACCTGCGGTCAACGACCGGTGAAATGTGCCGGACGGCGCTCCAGGAAGGCCGCTACGCCCTCCCGGTGGTCCTCGCTCTTGAAGCACCGGGACATGGCGTCGGTGTGGCGGTCCATGTGGTCCCCCACCGGATCCCCGAGGCCGCGATAGGTCAGCTCTTTGATCAGCCGCAGACTGTGCGGCGACCCGGTGGCGATCCGTTCGGCCAGCGCCAATGCCTGCGGCAGCAGTTCGGTCGGCGGGACGACGTCGACGACGTACCCGAGACGCAGAGCTTCGTCGGCGTCGATCATGGCTCCCGTGTACATCAGGCGCAGGGCGTGCTGGACGCCGATCAGACGCGGCAACAACCACGTCCCGGCGCCGGTGTCGGGTACCAGTCCGCGATGCACGAAGTTCCAGGCGAAGCGGGCATTGGTGGAAGCCAGCCGCAGATCGCACTGCACGGTGAACTCGGCACCCATGCCGACGGCCGGCCCGTCGATGGCACAAATGGTCGGCTTGGGGCATTGCACGATCGGCCACCACTTCTCGGTCTCCTCCGCCGAGCCGCGCAGACCTCGTTGCTCACCGGGAATGGTGGACAGGTCGGCGAGGTCGGTACCGGCGCAGAAGGCACCGGGCACTCCGGTCACCACCAGAACCGAGATCTCATCGTCGGCTCCGGCAGCGGCGACCGTCTCGATGAACGCGCCGAGCATGGCGAAGGTCATGGCGTTCTTCTTCTCGGGTCGGTCGATGGTGATGATGCCGGTCCGACCCTCACGGGTGTAGCGGATGTGGGGATTCGCCATGACCGAAGCGTATTGCCCTCGACGGAGAGCGCCCGCACGGAGTCCCGGTCGCCGCCGTCCGTCGAGAAGCAGGGACGGCGTCGTCAGGGAAAGGTGATGGTGGGAAACGTGAACGGAGGGAACGTGAACGGCGGAGGTTCGGTGACCGGAGGTGGGGGCACCGGCGGCTCCCCGAAAGCGGGGACGTCATCGCCGTAGACCCAGACCGGAGTACCGATCGGAACCAGACCGCTGGCCCAGATCATGTCCATGGCCGGTGTGCTGACCCGCACGCACCCATGGGAGGCCGGATAGTTGGGAATACTCGGGGAACCGTGGATGGCGATTCCGCCATTGAAGTATTTCGGGCGGTAGATCTCGCCGAGGTCTCCCTGCCACCATCCATCGGGACGCTCTCGGTCGACGGCGAACCGACCGGATGGCGTCAAGGAGCGTCCGTACTCCCACTTGGACGGATCCTTCTGATTGATCTCCAAGTAGTACTGCCCGCTTCCGGTCGAGATGTTCAGCGCCCATTCGACCCGACCGTCCACCACCAAGAAGAGAAGTTGACGGTTCTTGTCGATTTCCACCACCACGCCCGGGTCGACGGTGCGACCGGCGGGACGCGCCGTCACGATGGTGAGAGCCATGGCCGTGGCCTCGTCGACGGTGCCGGTCGGCTCGAGTCCCGAGTACTTCTGAAAGGCCATCACGCCTTGACGGGTCGTGCGACCGTACTTGCCGTCGAAATGACTCACCCAGAATCCGACTTCGATCAGGCGCAATTGGATGCGGGCGGTCTCCAATCCGTTGGCTTCCCCGACGGCCGCCAAAGGACGATCGAGGACCGACACCTCTGGCGGCGGGACGGTTTCGACCGGAGCCGCACTTGGTGCGGGCTGAGTGCTCGGAGTTTCCGTCAGGGCCGGGGCGGTCGTTCGAGCTCGGGTCGTCGGCGGGGCGACGGTGGTCGGTGGGGCGACCACGGGAGAGACCGGTGTTTCACTGGCCGTCGTGGCGCTGCAACCGGCCACGAGCATTGCGCCGGACAGCAGGATCAGGGACCGGCGGGCGACCACGCCCCCAAATTACACCCCGATCAGCAAGGGCACCGGCCGACAGTTCGGACATGGTCGATTCGCGCCATCGTCTGCGAGACTGCCCTGGTGAGTTCTCGACCGGTCTCGGCCATCTTCGACGCCTCCTCCTGGCGCGAGGTTCCGGATTTCGCCTTCACCGATATCACCTATCACCGCGCCCTCGACCACGGAACAGTGCGTATCGCATTCGATCGGCCAGAAGTGCGCAACGCCTTTCGCCCCCACACCGTCGACGAGTTGTACACGGCCCTTGAGCACGCTCGGCAGTCCACCGATGTCGGATGCGTGATCCTGACCGGCAACGGACCATCGCCGCGCGACGGAGGCTGGGCCTTCTGCAGTGGCGGCGACCAGCGGATACGCGGTCGGGACGGCTACAAGTACGCCGAAGGAGAGACGGCCGCCTCCATCGATGCGGGCAGGAGCGGCCGCCTGCACATCCTCGAGGTCCAGCGGCTGATCCGATTCATGCCCAAGGTGGTCATCTGCGTGGTTCCAGGATGGGCGGCCGGCGGAGGACACAGCCTCCATGTGGTGTCCGATCTGACTCTGGCCAGCGCCGAACACGCCCGCTTCAAACAGACCGATGCCGATGTCGCCAGTTTCGACGGAGGTTTCGGATCGGCATATCTGGCGCGTCAGGTGGGCCAGAAGTTCGCGAGGGAGATTTTCTTCCTGGGCCGCGAATATTCGGCTGACGATGCACATCGCATGGGCATGGTGAACGCCGTCGTACCCCATGCCGATCTCGAAGCGACGGCCCTGCAATGGGCCAAGGAGATCAACGGCAAGAGCCCAACGGCCCAGCGCATGCTCAAGTTCGCCTTCAATCTGATCGACGACGGACTCGTGGGCCAGCAGGTCTTCGCCGGCGAGGCCACACGTCTGGCGTACATGACCGACGAGGCCCAGGAGGGACGTTTATCGTTTCTCGAGAAGCGGGATCCCGATTGGACCCCGTACCCCTGGTACTACTGAATCGCCGCCGATGAGCCGAACGATTCTCATCGACTCCTTGGACGACGAACGCCTCGGTCCCTTTCGTCTGCGCGAACGCGAACTGCGCCCCCGACATCTTCCGGCGCCGATCATCAAGGGCCTGGCCGATGCCGACGCCGAACGCATCCATCGTGGCATGTTCGTGGCCGAGGGAGACTTGGTCGTGGAGCGCGCTCTCGAAGCAGGGTGCCGTCCGGTGGCGGTCCTCGTGGATGCCGACGCTCCACCGGCGGTGATCCAGTCCTTCGACGACGACGTGCCGGTGTACGCGGCATCGGCGCAAGCTCGCAAAGTTCTGACCGGACTCGGAGTGGCTCTCGCCGTGATCGCTCTCTTCGAACGTCCCGCGCCGAATGATGCGCACGGCATTCTGACAACGAGTCGGCGACTCATGATCTTCGAGGACGTCGACAATCCGACCAATGTCGGTGCCATCGTGCGCAGTGCTGCGGC
>JBJTYE010000072.1:0-5969 GCA_046082625.1 Actinomycetota bacterium
CGATGGCCGCACCGAAGGAAATGGCCGGATGGATCTCCATGGTGCGCGCCGTGATGCGGGGCGAGATGAGGAAGTTCTCGAGTTGCTGGTACACGATGATCACGACGATCACGATCAGGGCCTTGGGCGGCGAGTCGATGAACGTGATGAGCACCGGGAGAACTCCGGCGATGTAGGTGCCGATGACCGGAATGAACTGCGAGATCAACCCCACCCAAATGGCCAAGGCCACCGGAGCGGCCGTCCCGAGGGACTGGAAGGCGATCCAGTGGATCAAGGCCGAGAATCCGGCGAGCAGGGCCCGGCTGTAGAGATAGCCACCGGTCTTCTCGATGGCCAGATCCCAGGTGTCGAGCACGACCTTCTGGCGATGAGGTTGGAGTCGACTGCAGATGGAACGTCGAAGACGCGGACCATCGGACACCAGGTAGAAGGTGAAGAGCATCACCGAGAAGACCTGGAGCAGCAGACCGAGAGCCGTGAAGGACAAGCGCACGGCCTCGTCCTGCTGGCCGCGCACGAACTTCTGGACCGAACCGTCCGGGTCCTGGATGCTGTCGTTCACCTCCTGGGGGTCGATATTGGTTCCGAAGTTGTCGTTGAGGAAGTTGACAGTGCGATTGACGTAACGATCCGAGTTCTGCAGAAGATCGGCGGCCTGCGTGCCCACCAACGTGCCGATGGCGGCCACGAAGAACGTGACCAGCACGATCAAGCCCAGCAGGATGACTCCGGTCGCCCGACCTCGTCTCCATCCGCGGCGCGACAAGCGCGCCACCCCCGGCTCGATGGCCAGCGACAGGAAGAGGGCCACCAGGAGCAGGATGAGCAGAGAGAAGAGGCGGTCGTAGGCGTACCGGATGAGGATGGTTCCGAGGAACCCCAACCAGAAGACGATGACCGCCTTCCAGATCCAACGCGGCATGCGGCCGGAATCGGGCGGTGTTCCGGTGGGCTGTGCATCGGACATGTGACGAGCGTATCCAGCAGGTTCGAGCGAGAGACGACGGAACCTGCGACGATGAGGGCATGGAACCACCCATCGTTCGTGTGGCGCGACAGGTCATCGCCGATGCCGTCCGGACGCGGGTCGTGGGCGCCGATCCCGATCAGCGAGCCCGCGAATTGTTCGAAGCTCCCGGCGAGCGATGGTTCGCCGACGACCGACCCATCAAGATCGTGCACAGCGACGCCAGCATGTTCGTCGGCGGTCTCCGAGCCCTGCTCCTGCAATCGCTCCATCCCTTGGCCATGGCCGGCGTGGCCCAGCACAGCGACTACCGAACCGACCCGTGGGGCCGACTGCAACGCACCGCCGACTTCCTGGCCGCTACCACCTTCGGGCCGGCGGACGAAGCCCAACGGGCCATCGACACCGTCAAGCGGGTGCACCAGCGCGTGGTCGGTACGGCGGCCGACGGTCGTGCGTATGCGGCCAACGACCCTCATCTCCTGAAGTGGGTACATCTGGCCGAACTCGATTCGTTCCTCGCCGCGCACGATGCCTACGGCCATGTGCACCTCGATGCGACGGGCCGCGACGGCTACGTCGCCGACATGGCCACCGTGGCCGAGGCTCTCGGTGTCGTCGACGCACCACGATCGGTCCAGCAGCTGAAGGATCAGTTGCGCCCCTACCGACCCGAACTCCGGTCCACACCGGAGGCCCGCGACGTGGCCCGGTACCTGCTCGTGACTCCGCCCATGCCCCTCGTCGTTCGACCGGCCTACGGCCTCCTCGGCGCAGCGGCCGTCGGACTGCTGCCGTTGTGGGCACGTCGCAGTCTGCGACTTCCCTGGTTCCCGGTCGGCGAGCGACTGGCCGTCCGCCCGGCGGCCACGGCCATGGTCACCGCGCTGCGATGGGCCATGGCACCAGAGGCTCCCTTCAGCGGGCCTCGCTGACCAGCGCGTCGTAGAGCGACTGCTGATGGGGATCGGTGGCGGCGGTGTCTTCGGGATGCCACTGCACGCCGATCAGCCACTGACCCGCTCCGGTGTGTTCGAGACCTTCGACCAGACCGTCGGATGACCGCGCCACCACTTTCAGTTGCGAGGACACCACATCCAATCCCTGGTGATGGAAAGAGGCCACACGCGCGGTCGTCGTACCGAGGGCCCTGGCCAACTTGGTGCGCGGTGTGATGTCCACGTCGTGCAGCACGTAGTCCTGTCCGGCCGGAAACTTCTCGGGGGCATGGGCGATCACGCCGGGGAGATCGCCGATGTGTTGATGGAGGGTGCCGCCGAGGGCCACGTTCACCAATTGGATGCCGCGACAAATGGCCAGTGTCGGCATCTTCATCTCGATGGCCGCGTGGACCAGGGCCATTTCGAAGTGGTCCTGCTGGGGATTGACCCCGTACACATGGGGCTGTCGGTGCTGCCCGTAGAGATGCGGATCGATGTCCGACCCGCCCATCAGAACCAAACCTTGGAAGCGCGAGAGCAGATCCACGGCTTGGTCGTGCCGCATCTCTCGGGGACTGAGTGTGAGTGGTTCACCACCGGCGCGCAGTACCGCGTCCAGGTACACCCGACCAGCGAAGGCGATCTCACTGCGCGACACCCGTCCGGCCGCGGCCAGACGTCCGGCCACGGCGATGAGCGGGCGATCCATCCGACGCAGGCTAACGACCGGCCCCTGCGAGCCGACGCCGGACGTGAGTCGACAGATCTCCGAGTCGTCCGACGTCGATGCGCTCCAAGTCCAACCAGTCCGCCAGGAGTCGGAGTTCGTCGGCCAGTTCGGCGGCCACGTGCCCCCGATCGATCCCGGCTTCACCGAAGACTCCGGGCACGAGCAGCGTCCCGGTTCGACGATCGGCTTTGACATCGACACGCGCCACCAGTCGGTCTCCGCAGAGGAAAGGAAGGACGTAGTACCCGTAGCGACGTTTGGCAGCCGGGGTGTAGATCTCGATGCGATAGTGGAAGTCGAAGAGTCGCTCGGCCCGGGGGCGATTCCAGACCACCGGGTCGAACATCGACACCACGGCCCGCGCGTCCACGTCGGCTGGACACTCGGCCGACCGGTGGAGATACGCCTGCTCTTTCCAGCCGGCGACTCCGACCAGTTGCAGATCCCCGCTGTCCACCAGATCCCCGAGGCGCGAC
This sequence comes from Actinomycetota bacterium, assembly GCA_046082625.1. Classification (GTDB taxonomy): domain Bacteria; phylum Actinomycetota; class Acidimicrobiia; order Acidimicrobiales; family Ilumatobacteraceae; genus Casp-actino8. The sequence goes on from JBJTYE010000072.1 coordinate 3,118, forward strand.
TTCACCGCCGACAGCGGCAAGCGGTAGTAGTCGGCGAGATCGAAGGCCGTGGCCACGCCGAGCGACCGGGCCGCCAGTTCCACCAGTCGTCGCTGAGCCTCGGCAGTCTCCGGTGCCGGCGCATCCAGATGGTGCCGAGGGATGACCCGTTCGGGAAGGTCGTAGAGACGGGCGAAGTCGGTGCTGCGACGCGTGGCCGTGAGACGTCCGGTCATGAAGAGCAGTTCGAGAGCCACCTTGGCGTCGTCCCAGTCCCACCACGGCCCCTTCTTGCCGACGCGTTCACTGAGATCGCCGGCGGTCGTCGGACCGTGCTCGGCGACATGGTCGTAGATCCGGTCCACGAAACCGCGACGGCGGCGGAGTGCCTGATCGGCACGCAGCCAACCGCCGCGCAGATCCCCCTCCATCTTCCATCTCCACAACGGATACCGATCGGTGGGGATGTGCGCGGCTTCGTGCCCCCAGTACTCGAAGAGTTCGCCGGCTTCGGTGGCGCGGGCGATGGCGTCGCGACGATGGGGTCCGAGTCGCGAAAAGAGCGGGAGTTCCTGGCTACGGACCAGCACGTTCACCGAGTCGATCTGAACCAGACCCATTCGATCGATGACGCGACGGACGTGACGCCGATCCACTCGTCCCGTCGGACGAGGAACCGCGAAACCCTGGGCCGCCAGTGCGATGCGGCGGGCTTCGTCGATGCCGAGAGTGGCGCCGGCGGCCATCGGCGTCGAGTGATCAGTCGGCGACGGAAATGGTGACCGACTCGATCGTCACGTCGGACTTCGGTCGATCCCCGGGTCCGCACGGAACGCTCTGCATGGCCTCCACCACATCGAGACCCTTCACCACCTTGCCGAAGAGCGAATAGGCCGGTGGCAGGCGGACACCGTCGGGGCCGCTTATGAGGAAGAACTGCGAACCATTGGTGTTGGGTCCGGCATTGGCCATGGCCAGCGAACCGATCTCGTACTGCCCGGCCTTGGGGAGTTCGTCCTCGAAGCGGTAGCCGGGCCCACCGCGGCCGGTACCGGTCGGGTCACCGCCCTGGCACACGAAACCCTTGATGATGCGATGGAAGACGACCCCGTCGTAGTAGTGGTTCAACGCCAGGAAGACGAAGTTGTTGACGGTCTTGGGAGCCTTCACCGCATCGAGCGCGATGACCAGCGTTCCCATCGACGTCTCCATGGTGGCGGTGTAGCGCTTGGACGGATCGATGCCCATGTCCGGCACATCCGGAAAGGTCTGACATTTGGGGGCGGAACCATCGAAGGGAGGAAAGGGTGTGGGCATGAACGGGCAGGCTATCGGTGGCTACTGTGAACCCATGAGCCCCGACACGCCCCCCGATCTCGACCGGATCGAACGCGATCTGGCCGACGTCGAAGAAGCTCTGGCACGACTGGACGCCGGCACTTATTGGACCGACGAAGTCAGCGGGGAACCGATCCCGAGCGGGGTCCTCGAACGCAATCCCCTCGCCCGGAGGAAGAACGGATGACGAACGTCGCGCAGACCACGATGCACGTCAATGGAGTCGACCTGCAGGTGACGACGGCCGGTGATCCATCGGGGCCGTGCGTGATTCTCAGTCATGGCTTCCCCGAATCGGCCTACTCCTGGCGCCATCAGATTCCCGTGCTGGCCGCGGCCGGCTACCACGTCGTAGCACCCGATCAACGTGGCTACGGGTTCTCCTCGGCTCCCCGGAACGTCGATGCCTACGGCATCCGCGATCTCACCGGCGACCTGGTGGGCCTGCTCGACGCCTTCGGACACGACGATGCCGTGTTCGTGGGCCACGACTGGGGAGCCATGGTGGTCTGGGAAGCAGCCCGTCTGCATCCGTCGCGCGTCAGTGCCGTGGTCGGGGTGAGCGTTCCCTTCACCGCCTGGCCGGCCCGGCCCACCGACATCATGAAAGCCATGTGGACGGATCGGTTCTTCTACATCCTGTACTTCCAGAACGTCGGACCTGCCGAGCGCGAACTGGAAGCCGACGTACGTCGCACCATGCACACCATTCTCTGGGGTGCATCCGGTGAGATGTACAAGGGAATGCCAAGTGAATTCCCGCCCATGGAGGGCACGGGCTTTCTCGACATGTTCACCGACGTCCCCGACGTCCTCCCGCATTGGCTCACGTCGGCCGACCTCGACTACTACGTGCGGCAATTCGAGAACAGCGGATTCTTCGGTCCGGTGAGTTGGTATCGCAATCTGGATGCCAACTTCGAAGTTCTCAAGGATCTGTCCGCTGATCTGGTCTCCATGCCGTCCTATTTCATCGGCGGCGAGAAGGATGGAGTGATCGCCGGACGTCCCGAGTACGTCGACGGCATGAACGGTCTGCTCCCGAACTATCGCGGCAAGACCATGATTCCCGGAGCAGGCCACTGGACCCAGCAAGAGGCCCCCGAAGAATTCAACGCCGCGCTGTTGGGTTTTCTCGCCACTCTCTGATCTCGTCGAGCAATGCCGACGAGGTGAACGGTCGCCGCCACACGAGAGCCGGATCGACACCGCCTGGGGGCCAATTGCGATCCTCGGTGTAGGCGCTCCATTCGAACGGATTGCAGTAATACGCCGTGGCGTCGAGATGAGACATCAACGATCGACCGGACGTTCGACGGTCGCGCCACCAACGACGGAAACCGATCACTCCGCCGATCAGCAACCACGTCCCGTAGGCGAGGGGATAGATCGGTCCCCACCGACGGGCCTGCCAGATGTGGACGTCCTCGTGATCGGTCACCAGACGTCGCCGACGAGGCGTGAGGCGACCTTCGGTATCAGCGGCGCCGCTCACCGTGTAGCCGATGCTGATGGCGAACCCGCGTCGGACCACC
>JBJTYE010000073.1:0-10270 GCA_046082625.1 Actinomycetota bacterium
GGCCAGTCCCGTCGACACCAGGTGTCGCGCCACGGCGTTCACGTCTTCGAAGGTGTTCCGTTTGTTCAGGAGTCGACCGTCGAAGTACCACTGCCGTCCGAGTTCGCCTCCGCCGCGGGGATGGACGAGAACCCAGGTCCAGCCGCGATCGACGAGCGACAGGCGCGCCACACTGAACCACGGGGGAATGGAGATCTCGTAGCTGCCGTAGGCGTAGACCAGGGTCGGACCTGGTTCGGCTCGTCCCCGGAGTCGGATGACGTCGTAGGGAACCGACGTCCCGCCGATGCTCGGAGCCCAGTGGCGCGAGGTCTCGTAGCGATCGAGATCCACGTTCGGGGTCGGGGTGCGCTTGAGCAAGGTGCGCACGCCCGTGGCGATCTCGATCTCCCACACACTTGCCGGCGAGACGAGACTCTCGGTGTCGTAGCGCACGAATCGAGTTCGCCATTCGGGATTGGAGTCGGTCTCGACGTCATGGGGTGCGTCGTCGATGTGGATCGACTGCCAGGAGCCGTCTCGGTCCATGATGCGCAATCGCGGTTGGGCATCCACCCAGTCCTGGACGACCAGATGGTCGGCGAAGCAGTCGACCCGCGCGATGCGCCGACCAGCCTGGTGGGCCAGCAGTTCGCTCCAGCGCGCCGGATCGTCGATCGGCGCCGTCATCACCCGGAAATCCTGAGCCTCCTCGTTGGTGAGGACCACGAACCGATCACCCCAGTGGTCGAGGTGATATTCGACATCGGCGCGACGAGGTCGGACGATCAGCGGGTTCGTCTCGGGTTCACCGGCGGGAATCAACCAGTTCTCGCTCGAGGTCTTGCTGCTGGCTTCGATGACGATCCAATCGCCGCTACGCGTGAGTTCCATGCCGAGGTGGAAGCGTTCGTCGGACTCGAAATAGATCGCCACGTCGTCGCCACGGCTAGTCCCCAGACGGTGTCGCCACACCGTGCTCGGACGCTCCTGTTCGTCGCAGGTGATGTAGAAGAGCCACTGCGCATCGGCACTCCAGGCCAAACCGGCCGCTGAAGTGTCGGTGATGACGTCGGCGAGATCCCTACCCGTCGAGAGATCGCGAATTCGGAGTGTGTAGTGCTCACTGCCGTCCACATCGCTGGACCAGGCCAGCAAGTTGGCGTCGGGACTGATCTCGAGAGCACCGAGAGCGAAGTAATCACAGCCTTCGGCTTCGGCGTTCTCGTCCAAGATTTCGATGGGGTCGTCCAGCTGCCCGTCGGTGTTCTTGGTCCGACTGCGGAAGTGCGTGGTGTAGTCGAGGCCCTCGCGGGTCCGGGACACGTACCACCAGCCGTCCTTTTCGACCGGGACGCTCTCGTCGTCCTCTTGGATCCGGGACTTGATCTCCGTGAAGAGTTCCTCGATCAGTTGGTGATGGGGCGCGAACCAGGCGTCGGTGTGGCGGTTCTCGGCCTCGAGGTAGGCGATCGTGTCGGGATTGGAACGGTCCTGCAGCCAATGGAACGGGTCATCGATGCCCCCGGTGGGCCGCTCGAGGCGATGGGGGATACGGGCGGCTCGCGGTGGCTGAACGTCGGACATCGCTGACAGGGTAGGGGTGGGATGGAGAGCCTCTGTGACTTTCGCGTCCTGCCTCGTTGGTGCCGATGGACGTCCCGTTAGGGTCCAGTCGATGCGGGTGTGGATCGATCAAGACCTCTGCACCGGAGACGGGCTCTGTCTCGATCACTGCCCGGACGTCTTCGTCCAACTCGAGGACGGCATCGCCTACGTGGCCGAGGCCGGCCAGCCGCTCAACGACCCGGGTGGCGCCGGAAGCCTGGCCTGGGTGCAACCCCGTCACTATCAGGCGGTCGTGGACGCCGCCGAGGCCTGTCCCGGGGAGTGCATCTTCATCGAACTGCCGGCGGCCGCCGAACTGCCGGCGAGTGCCTGAGTCACGGGTCCGGAGCTGCCGTCCCGCTGAGGAGATGGGCCCGGGAATTGTTACTATCCGGATAGGAGAAATCCCCCGAGCCGGTGGCCGGGACGGATTCCCCTCGTGAGTCGAGCAGGAGATAGAGCACCATGACCACCTTCGATCTGGATCTCAGCAAGTACTCCCTCGGGTGGAGCGACGAGGTCGAGTACGCCTTCAAACCCGAAAAGGGCTTGAGCACGCCGGTCGTGGATCAGATCTCGTGGTGGAAGGGCGAGCCCAAGTGGATGACCGATATCCGCCTGCGCAGCTTGCGCCTCTTCGAGAAGAAGCCCATGGCGCCGTGGTTCGCCCAGAACATGCCCGACATCGACTTCCAGGACATCTTCTATTACCTGCGTCCGGCCAACGCCCAGGTGGACGAGTGGGACGATCTGCCCGAACAGATGAAGGCCACCTACGAAAAGCTCGGCATCCCCGAAGCCGAGCGCAAGTACCTGGCCGGCGTGACCGCGCAATACGAATCCGAAGTGGTGTTCCATCGCAATCGGGAAGATCTGGAGAAGCAGGGGATCCTGTTCTGCGACATGGACACGGCGCTGCGTGAATATCCCGATCTGGTGAAGCAGTACTTCGGGACGGTCATCCCTCCCGGCGACAACAAGTTCTCGGCGCTCAACACTGCGGTGTGGTCCGGTGGTTCGTTCATCTACGTGCCACCGGGTGTGGAATGCGAAATGCCCCTCCAGGCGTACTTCCGCATCAACTCCGAGAACGCCGGCCAGTTCGAGCGGACCCTGATCATCGCCGACGAAGGTTCCCAGGTGCACTACATCGAAGGGTGCTCGGCACCGGTGTACACGAGCGACTCCCTGCACTCGGCGGTCGTCGAGATCGTGGTGAAGCCCAGCGCCCGGGTCACCTACACCACCATTCAGAACTGGTCACCCAACGTCTACAACCTGGTGACCAAGCGAGCCCGCGTGGAAGCCGAGGGCCACATGGAGTGGATCGACGGCAACATCGGATCGAAGCTCACCATGAAGTACCCGAGCGTCTATCTGGTCGGCCCCAAGGCCACCGGGGAAGTGTTGAGCGTGGCCTATGCCGGCGCCGGTCAGCACCAGGACGCCGGAGCCAAGATGGTGCACGCGGCTCCGGAGACCTCCTCGAAGATCGTGTCGAAGTCCATCAGCAAGGACGGCGGCATCACCACTTATCGCGGTCTGGTGCGGGTCGACGAGGGTGCCTACGGCTGCAAGAGCCACGTCCAGTGCGACGCACTGATCCTGGACGAGGACAGCGAGAGCCGCACGTTGCCCTACATGGAAGTCGGGGAGAAGGACGCCCAGATCGGTCACGAGGCCACGGTGTCCAAGATCGCCGATGAGCAGCTGTTCTATTTGCAGAGTCGGGGTCTCTCCCAGGAGCAGGCCATGGGCATGATCGTGAACGGTTTCATCGAGCCGGTGACGCGGACCCTGCCCATGGAGTACGCCGTGGAGTGGAGCCGTCTCATCGAATTGCAGATGGAAGGATCCGTTGGCTGATGCCCATGCGCCAGGAGTGCAAGCACTTCGAGAGTCGCACGTACGCCAATGGGGACACCGTCCGCAAGTGCAATCTCGATCTCGCCCCTGATGCCCCGTGGCGCTGTCCGGACAACTGCTCGGGCTACGCCCGGCGCCCCGATGCCGGTTGGAGTTACGGATCGCTCGTCTCGCCACGAACACCCGATGAGCCACCGGGTCTCGACGACGGGTCGGCAGCGGCCATCCTGGACGCGGCCGAGGACATCTTGAACGCCGCTGGGCCGCAGATCCTGGCCGACGTCGAAGCCGAACGGCGCAAGTCCGGATCCCGGTGGAATCTCTTCCGCCGCCGCAAGCACGGCTGAACCGGCCCGTCAATTTCCCCTATCTCGGTAGTACTATTTCGCCGTGCCTGTTTCGTCCCCCGACCTGGTCGCCGGCCTCGGCGAGTCCTGGAAACCGGTGCGCCGGGCCGCTCTCGAGCGGGCCGGCGTGGCGCCCTTCCCCAGTCCCGATGAAGAGATCTGGCGCTACAGCCGCATCGCCGAACTGGATCTCTCGGCGTACTCGCCCGGCTCGGGCGAAGTGGTCATCGATGTGCCCGAAGGATCGGTGACGGTCACCCGTATCCGACCCGAGGACTCGGTCGGTGACGCCGACCTGGTGGCCCTGTTCGACGACACGGCCGTCAGCGACGACCTGTTTGCGGCGCTCAATCTGGCGCACATGGACGTGATCGTGGTGGACGTCCCGCGCCACACCACCGTCACGGCGCCGATCGTCATCACCCACACCTTCGATCGTCCGGGGATCGCCTCGTTCCCGCGTCTCGTCATTCGGGCCGCCGAGAACGCCGAAGTCACCGTCATGGAGCGGTTCCTGTCGCCGGACGGATGTCCGGTGCTGGTGGTCCCGGTGCTCGAGACCCGGGCCGCCCAGTCGGCCCGAGTGCGGTATCTCGGTATCAACGAACTCGGAGATCGGACCTGGCAGATCGGGGAACAGCGATCCATCGGAGTCCGCGATTCCGACACGCTGTTGGCGACCGTGGCCCTCGGCGGGGATTATGCCCGTGTCAGCACCTCGGCCCGCTTGGAAGGCATAGGCGGTAACACTCGCCAAGTGGCGTTGTACTTCGCCGGCGGAACCCAGATGCACGACTTCCGTACCTTGCAGGAACACGTAGCACCCCGTACCACCAGTGATCTGCTCTTCAAGGGGGCGGTGCAGGACACCGCCAAGAGCGTGTACACGGGCCTCATCAAGATCCACAAAGATGCCAAGGGCTCGGCCGCCTTCCAGACGAACCGGAATCTCACCCTCTCGCGGGGAGCCTGGGCCGAGAGCGTGCCCAATCTGGACATCGAGACCAACGAGGTGAAGTGTTCGCACGCCTCGACTGTCGGTCCCATCGACGAAGATCAGCTCTTCTACTTGGAGAGCCGTGGCATCCACCCCGATGTGGCCCAGCGTCTGGTGGTCCTCGGTTTCTTCGACGAAGTCCTGGAACAACTGCCCGTCGGTGATCTGGCCAGTTCCTTGCGCGAGAAGGTGGCTCGCAAACTTCATCTCGACGACGGAGGAACGTCATGAGTGACCTGACTGCTGTCGGAGCGGTCGACGACTTCCAGCCGGGGACGGCCACGCAGGTGACCGTGAACGGTGAGCCGGTGGCACTCGTGCGCATCGGCGACGACTTCTACGCCATCGGCGACATCTGCAGCCATGCCAACGTTTCGTTGTCGAGTGGCGACGTGTGGTGCGAGGAACGCCAACTCGAATGCCCCAAACACGGCAGCGCTTTCAGTCTGATCACCGGTGAACCCGACACCTTGCCGGCCACCCAGCCGGTGGCGGTGTACGCGGTGACCGTGAGCAACGGTCGAGTGTCGATCAGCGCCAACGGGGGCGCCTCATGAGCCGGCTCGAGATCTCCGGACTTCACGCCACCGTGGCCGGCAAGCCCATCTTGCGGGGTATCGACCTGAGCCTGTCCTCGGGTGAAGTGCACGCGGTCATGGGACCGAACGGCGCCGGCAAGAGCACGTTGTCAGCGGTGGTCATGGGTCGGCCGGGCTACGAGGTGACCGCCGGATCCATCACCCTGGACGGTCGCGAAATGTTGGGTCTGGGTACCTGGGAGCGGGCCGAAGCCGGCCTCCACCTGGTGATGCAGTATCCGACCGAAGTTCCCGGTGTGATGTTGGACGACGTGCTAGCCGAGGCTCTCAAAGCCCGTGGCCGTCAGGCCGATGTCGCCGGCCTCGAGGCCTTGTTGGGCCGTGAAGCCGAGCGGATCGGATTCGATCCGAAACTGCTCCACCGACCGCTCAACGTGGACCTCTCCGGTGGTGAGAAGAAGCGCAACGAAACCTTGCAGTTGGCGGTCTTGAAGCCCCGCTTCGCCATCCTCGACGAACTGGATTCGGGTTTGGACGTGGACGCTCTGCGGGACTGCGCCCGTCGGGTGATGCAGGCCACTCGTGAAGACGGTCTCGGAGCCCTGGTCATCACTCACTACAGCCGACTGCTCGCCGAATTGCAGCCGAGCCGAGTGCACATCTTGGTCAAGGGCCGCATCGTGGAGAGCGGCGGTCCGGAATTGGCCGATGTCCTCGAACGTGACGGGTACGCGGCCTTCGTGTCGCCCGAGGATGCCGTCGAGGAAACCCCGACAGCATCGCTCGGACTCGATCTGTTTCCCTGATCCTCAGGCCATCGCCCGCAACCGACGGATGCGCTCGTCGGTGCTCGGGTGCGTGGAGAACAAGCGGGCCATGTTGACTCCGCTGTGGGGACGGCGACGGTATTCGGCCAGCGGGTTGTGGATGTAGGCCTGAGCCTGGGCCGGCGCCACGTTCATCGGTGAACGAGCCGCCAGTACTTCGATTCGTTCCAAGGCTCGGGCCAGCGACTCACCGGAGCCCAACAATTGGGCGGCGCTGCGATCGGCCTCGAACTCTCGGTTGCGGCTGACGGCCATCTGGATGAGCGAGGCCGCCAGGGGAGCCAGCATCGAGATCAGGAGCACGGCGATCGGGTTGGGTCGGTCCTCGTCGTCGCGACCACCACCGCCGAAGAGGGCCGCGAAGTACGCCATCTGGGCGATGGCCGAAATGGCCGTGGCGATGGCGGCGGCCACTGATCCGATCAGGATGTCCCGATTGCGGACGTGCATCAGTTCGTGCGCCATCACACCCTCGACTTCGTCGGCGGGCATGGACCGCAAGAGACCTTGCGTGGCACACACCACGGCGTTGCGGGGTCCGCGTCCGGTGGCGAAGGCGTTGGGTTGTTCGGCTGGCGAGATGCCCACCCGGGGCATGGGCATGTTGGCGCGCTCCGCCAATGACCGCACCATGGCGTAGAACTCCGGCGCGTCGCTTTCGGTGACGATCTGGGCCTTGGCCGAACGCAGTGCGAGGCGGTCGCTGAACCAGTAGCTGCCTCCCACCATGACCAGTGCAATGGCCAGGCCGATCATGATCGCCCCGTTGCTGCCGCCTCCGAGGAGGGCGGCCACGGCGACGATCAGTCCGCCGAGGGCGGCCAAGAGGATCGACGTCTTCATCGTGTTCTTGAACATGCGAACTGTCTCCTTTCGAATGGTGTGCGGGATGGTCGGCGCAGCGACTCAGAAGTCGAAGATCTCACCGAAGATGCTCTTGGTCTTGCTCTTCTTGTAGGGCTTGCCGCGGTAGTACTTGTCATCGTCGTCGTCCTTGCGGTACGGGCGCCGGTGTTCGTCGCTGTCGTCGCGACGACCTGCCGGGCGGACGTCCTCGGTGGAGCGCTCGATGATCTTGTCCAGCTCACCGCGGTCCAACCAGACACCGCGGCACTTGGCGCAATAGTCGATTTCGATTCCTTGCCGATCGGCCATGACCAGATCGGCATCGGGGCAGACGGGGCACTTCATGACGGAACTGTCTCCTATCGGTCGGTTCTTCTGATGACGAGCTTGCGGATCTCCTCGAGCCAGAGCACGCTGGAGGCCACGCCGATGCAGACCAGCCACTGGGCGAACGAGATGGACGTGGTGTCGAAGAGGCTCTGCATGAAGCCCACATGCGTCACGCCCACCTGCAGCACGAGCACGGCTCCGAGGGCGATCCAGAGCTTGTCGTTGGTGAAGGTCAGTCGACGGAACACGGTGTGTCGGTCGCTGCGGACGTTCAAGATGTTGAAGAACTGGAGGAGCACGAAGGCGTTGAAGGCCATGGTGCCGGCCACCGTCGGCACACCGGCCTCGGCTTCGGGACCGGGAGCCCACACCAAGATGGCCAGAGTGCCGAGCGCCATGATCACCGACGAGTAGATGATGGCCGTCCAGCGCTTGGCGGTGAGGATGCGCTCGGTGGTGGGCCGGGGCTGGCGGTGCATGATGTCGGAGTCGCCCTGATCGAGGCCGAGGGCCATGGCCGGGGGACCGTCCATGATGATGTTCACCCAAAGGATGGCCACTGCTGCGAAGGGCTTGCCGGTGGCGATGTCGAAGATCGACGCCGCCAGGAAGAGCAGGGCGAATCCGACCGTGGTGCTCAACTGGAAGCGGACGAACTTGACGATGTTGTCGTAGATGGTGCGACCGCGCTTGACGGCACCCACGATGGTGGCGAAGTTGTCGTCGGCCAACACCATGTTGGCGGCTTCCTTGGTGACCTCGGTGCCGGTGATTCCCATGGCCACACCCATGTCGGCCTTCTTGAGGGCCGGGGCGTCGTTGACGCCGTCGCCGGTCATGGCCACCACGTGACCGCGTCGTTGCAGAGCGGCCACGATGCGGATCTTGTGTTCCGGGGCCACACGAGCGAACACCGAGATCTCTTCGATGCGGCGATCCAGATCCTCATCGGTCATCTGATCGAGATCGTTGCCGGTGACGGCCACCATCGGACCTTGGGAGAGTCCGAGTTCGCTGCCGATGGCCGCAGCGGTCTTGGCGTGGTCGCCGGTGATCATCTTCACCCGGATGCCGGCGGTCCGGGCTTCGGCGATGGCCGTCTTGGCTTCGGGACGGGGCGGGTCCACGATGCCGATCAGCGCGAGAAGGGTGAGATCGTCGATCAGCCCGGCCGGGTCGGCTCCCGAGCGCTGGAATTCGTCCCAGGCGTCGACGGCGATGTCGCGTTGAGCCACGGCCAGGATGCGCATACCTTCGCCGGCCAGTCGGTCGTTGTGGGCGTCCAAGTCGGCGCGCACACCCGACATGGCCACGCTCGCTCCACCGGCACCGATGGCGGTACTGGCGTGATTCATCACCACGTCGGGAGCACCCTTCACGAACATGCGGATCTGGCGTTGGCCGTCGCTGCCGGCGATCTCGTGGAAGGTGGCCATCACCTTGGTGGCCGAATCGAAGGGCACCTCGCCGACGCGGGGATACGTCGTGCGCATGGTGGGGACGTCGAGACCTCCCTTGGCCGCCAGCACGATGAGCGCGCCCTCGGTGGGGTCGCCCACCAGGTTCCAGTTGCCGTCCTCGTGACGCACCACGGCGTCACTGCACAGCGCCATCCCGAGGAGAGCCGCGTCCATGGCGAAGGGAGCGTCGGTGGTGCGACGTTCGATCTCACCGTGGGGGGCGTAACCCTCGCCGGTGACGGTGTGTTCGTTCAACTGCACGATCAACCGACGAGCGGTCATCTCGTTGAGAGTGAGCGTTCCGGTCTTGTCGGAGCAGATGATGTTCGTGCAACCGAGAGTCTCGACCGAGGCCAGACGTTTGATGATGGCGTTCTGCTTGGCCATTTTCGACACCCCGAGGGCGAGGGTGACGGCGGTGACCGCTGGCAGACCTTCGGGAATGGTGGCCACCGCGAGTGCCACGGCCAGATTGAGCAATTCGGAGATCTCGTTGCCGCGCACCAGGCCGATCACGAACACCGCGGCCACGATGAGGGCCGACAACTTGGCCAGGCTGTGGGCCAGACCCTCGAGTTGCTTCTGAAGCGGGGTCTTCTCGGTCTCGGTGGAGCGCAACAGGTCGGCGATGCGGCCGATCTCGGTGGCCATGCCGGTGGAGGTGACCACGAACTCGCCGCGGCCCCGGGTGACCACGGTGTTCATGAAGGTCATGTTCGAGCGGTCACCGAGCGGGGCATCGGGGTCGGTGACGGTGTCGGTGGACTTCTCGGCCGGGGTGCTCTCGCCGGTGAGGGCCGCTTCTTCGATCTCCAAATTCGCTGCCAGGGTCAATCGACCGTCCGCGGGGATGCGGTCGCCTGCTTCCACCAGGACCAGGTCGCCGGGGACCAGGTTCTCGGTGGGGACGGCCATGACCTGTCCGTCCCGGCGTACCCGGGCCGAGGAGGTGAGCATCTTCTTCAGTGCATCGAGGGAGGCTTCGGCGCGGTTCTCCTGGATGAAGCCGATGAGGGCGTTCACCAGCACCACCACCAGGACCACGATCGGTGTCTTCAACTCGCCCGAGACCACGAAGCTGACGATGGCCGCCACGAACAGAATCATGATCAGTACGTCGCGGAACTGGTTTAGGAACCGCTTCCAGGCCGGATCACGCTTGGCCTCGGCCAACTTGTTCGGCCCGAACGATGTCAGACGCTCGGCGACCGTTGCAGACGACAGGCCGTGGTCGAGATCGCTGCCGACGTGGTCGACCACTGCGGAAATGGCCAGGGTGTGGGGCTTCTGGCCGTCCAAAATTGTCGTGGTGCTCATGATTCCTCGGTGGGTAGAGATCGTCTTCGGAAGTGCTATCCGAAGGTCTCTCCCGTCACAAGGAGCCGAGCCGGGTCCGAAGACCGTATTGACGACATCGGTTCGCCGGTTGCCCGGCGGGGATACTCCCCTTCGCCCAGCAAAGTAGCAACAA
>JBJTYE010000074.1:0-7555 GCA_046082625.1 Actinomycetota bacterium
GCGAACTTGTTCAGTCCGACGATGACCCGCTCGTCGTCGTCGATGGACTTGGTGTACTCGTAGGCCGCCTGTTCGATCTCGTCCATCTGGTAGCCCTGTTCGATGGCCGCCACCGCGCCGCCCAATTCGTCGATCCGGGCGATGTAGTCGAGGGCTCGCTTCTCGATTTCGTCGGTGAGGGTCTCCACCAGATAGCTGCCGGCGAGTGGATCCGGAGTGTCGGCGATCCCGCTCTCGTACCCAATGATCTGCTGGGTGCGCAGCGCGATGCGCGCCGCTCGTTCGGTGGGCAGGCTGAGGGCCTCGTCGAATCCGTTGGTGTGCAGACTCTGGGTGCCACCCATGACGGCGGCCATCGACTGCACGGCCACCCGCACGATGTTGTTCTCGGGCTGCTGGGCGGTCAGGGTGCTGCCGCCGGTCTGGGTGTGGAAGCGCAGCAACTTGCTGGCTTCCTTCTTGGCGCCGAAGCGTTCGTGCATGATGCGATACCAGATGCGGCGCGAGGCCCGGAACTTGGCCACCTCTTCGAAGAAGTTGTTGTGGGCGTTCCAGAAGAACGAGAGGCGCGGTGCGAAATCGTCCACGTCCAGTCCGGCGGCAATGGCCGCTTCGACATAGGCGATGCCGTTGGCGATGGTGAAGGCGATCTCCTGCACCGCCGTGGAACCAGCCTCGCGAATGTGGTAGCCGGAGATGGAGATGGTGTTCCACTTCGGCACGTGCTGAGCGCAGTAGCCGAAGATGTCGGTGATGATCCGCATGCTCGGCCGGGGCGGGTACACGTAGGTGCCGCGGGCGATGTATTCCTTCAGCAGATCGTTCTGGATGGTGCCGCTGATGGCCGATGCCGGAACACCTTGTTCCTCGGCCACCAGTTCGTACATCAACAACAAGATGGCGCCGGTCGAATTGATGGTCATCGACGTGGTGACCTTGTCGAGGGGCAGATCCTTCAACAGCAGTCGCATGTCGGCCATCGAGTCGATGGCCACACCGACCTTGCCCACTTCGCCCTCGGCTCGGGGAGGATCGGAGTCGTACCCCATCTGCGTGGGCAGGTCGAAGGCGCACGACAGTCCGGTCTGGCCGGCGTCCAACAGGAACTTGAAGCGCTTGTTGGTGGATTCGGGGGTCCCGAATCCGGCGTACTGGCGCATGGTCCACAACTTGCCCCGGTACATCGTGGGGTACACGCCCCGGGTGTAGGGCGGCTTGCCAGGAGCTCCCAACTTCTCGTTCGGATCCCAGCCGGCCAAGTCCTCGTGGGAGTAGAGGGCCTTGATCTCGATCCCGGAGTCGGTGGACTTCTCTGCGTCACTCATCGTCGATGAGCGTACGCCGTGCGGCCCTCTCTTCACCAGGCCCACACCTCACGATTCGGCGGCGGCCACCAGCGCGATCTCCATCAGCCATTCGGGTCGGGCGAGCGCCGGCACCGTCACCAATGTGCTGGCCGCCCGATGCCCGCCGAGGGCCCGGTCGCGCGCCGCCATCACCGGCGCCAGCGGCTGACCCACCACCACGTAGGTGGTCACCGACACCACATCGGTCATCGCCATCCCGGCTTCGGTCACGATGGCCTGCAGGTTGGTCCACACCTGTACCGCTTGGTCCTCGAGCGACGCCGGAACCGATCCGTCGGGTGCGATGGGCACCACACCGGAGGTGTGCAGCAGCCGGCGAGTGTTCTCGCTCAGCACGGCGTGGGCATAGGCCGCCGCCGGTGGCGCCAGATCGGGCGGACGGATCTCACGATTCATGGAACGAGTGTGACATCACCGCTCGCGCGACTCCAATGGGAGCGAAAGTGACGCGTTTTGGCACCCTTTCGCGCCCAAGGGGAAATGGACGGGACTAGGGACCGGGGAGTTGGGACTTTCGGCCCTCACCACTGCCAGGCCGCCCCTCCTAGGTTCCTCGTCGTGACCCGTGAACCGCGCACCATCCCCCATCGCACCGCCCTGACGCTGGCCAGCGTGGCCCTCGTCTCGCTCTCGCTCACCGCCTGCGGTGAGGACGAATCCGACGTGGCCCCCACCACCACCGTGGCCGGACCCACCACGACCACCACCCTGCCGCCGTTCGAATCCCCCATGGGCGACATCATCGGCGAGGCCCTGGTGGCCGGACAGTTCACCACCCTGGCCGCCCTCCTGGTCGAAGCCGGACTGGTCGATGCCTTGCGCGATCCCGGTCCCTTCACCGTCTTCGCTCCGGTGGACTCGGCCTTCACCGCCGTCCCCGCCGCCACCCTCGATGCCGTCTGGGCCGACAAGGACCTCCTCACCGCCGTGCTCACCTATCACGTGGTGGCCGGTGAGATCCTGAACCTCGCCGATCTGACCGATGGCACCGTTCTCACCACCCTCCAGGGTGACACCCTGACCATCACCAAGAACGGCGATCAGACCCTGGTGAACGGCATCCCGATCGTGGTCGGCGACGTGGCCGCCACCAACGGCGTGGTCCACGTCATCTCCGGCGTGCTCGTTCCCGGCTGACACCTGATCCTCTAGCCTGGCCCCATGACGGCCACCCAGAATCAACCCGATCTCACAGCCGCGGCCATGGGCGGCAACGCCGACCTTCTGGCCATGCCCACCTTCAACACCGTCGAGGAAGAACGCGCCTACCGCAAGTCCCGTCTGGCAGGCGCGTTGCGCATCTTCGGTCGGGTCGGCTTCGGTGAAGGCGTCGCCGGACACATCACGGTGCGCGATCCGGAGCTCACCGATCACTTCTGGGTCAATCCCTTCGGCTTGAGTTTCCGCCACATGCGCGTCAGCGATCTGCTGCTCGTCAACCATCAGGGCGAGGTGGTGCACGGCTCGATGCCGGTGAACCGCGCCGCCTTCGTCATCCACTCGGCCATCCACCAGGCCCGTCCCGATGTCATCGCCGCCGCGCATGCCCATTCGGTGCACGGCAAGGCCTTCAGCTCCCTCGGCATCCCCTTGGATCCCATCACGCAAGATGCCTGCATCTTCTACGAGGACCACACGGTCATCTCCGAACAAGGCGGCGCCGTGGTCTTCGAAGTGGACGCCGGCAAGGAACTGGCCGCGCACTTCCCGCGCGGCAAAGCGGCCATTCATCAGAACCATGGTCTCTTCACCGTCGGCTCGACGGTCGAGGAGGCCGCCTTCTGGTTCCTCTCCATGGACCGCTCCTGTCAGGCCCAGTTGTTGGCCATGGCGGCCGGCACGCCGAAGAAGATCCCGCACGAGTACGCCTCCTACACCCGCGAGCAGACCGGCCACGCCTTGGCCGGCTGGTTCCAGTTCCAGCCTCTGTGGCAGGAGATCTGCCGCACCGATCCCGAACTCTTCGACTGAACTCGGTTCCCACCTCTTCGTCGTCGCGGCGAACCGTCGGGACGTTTCTCGCCACCGCGCCCCCGGAGGCCCTCTTCGTCATCAGTGCCCTCTCCCAGTACCTGGGTGCAGTGGTGGCCGTGGAACTCTTCGACGAGATCGACCCGGCGGCGGTGGCGTGGTTGCGGGTGATCGGGGCCTCGGCGGCCCTGATGATCGTCGCCGGACCGCGACTGAAGCAGGCCTACACCCGCCGCGATGTTCTGGCCATGGCCGTCTTCGGCATCGCCACGGCCGCCATGAATCTCTTCTTCTATTTGGCCATCGACCGATTGCCACTCGGCAAAGGCGTGGCCATCGAATTCATCGGCCCCATCGCCGTGGCCGCCGCTCGCACCCGCACCCGACGCAATGCGCTGGCCTTGATGTTGGCCGCCATCGGCGTGGCCGTGCTGTCGGGTATCGAACTCGGTGACGAACCCCTCGGTCTGCTCTTCATCTTCTTGGCATCGGCCATGTGGGCCGCATACATCGTGGTCGGTTCCCGGGTCGCCCAGCAGGATCGGGGTCTGGCCGGTCTCGGCATCGGGTTGGCCATCGGGGCGCTCGTCATCACACCCTTTGGTGCTCCCGGGAGTGGTCCGGCCTGGGAGTCCCCGCGCATCCTGGCCCTGTGCGTGCTGGTGGGTCTGCTCTCGAGCGCCATCGGCTACGGCATCGACCAGTCGGTGCTGCGGCGGGTGCCGGTGCGGCGCTTCAGTGTGATGCTGGCTCTCCTGCCGGTAACGGCCGCCGTCGTCGGCTTCGTGGCTCTCGATCAGACCCCGAGCCTCATCGACCTCATCGGGATGGCGCTCGTCCTCACCGGGGTGATCGTGCAGGACCGCGACAATCTGCCCTTGCGCGATCCGTGATCACGCGAACCTGATCACGCGAACCTGATCAGTGCCCCATCCACGGGGCGCACAGACCGTCCAGTTCGCGGATCTCGATCTTGTCCCGGTTCTCCCAGGTCACCGGATTCGACGGATCCCGCTGCAACTTGAAGGTTCGGAAGGTCATCTCGGTGGTGTCCACCGCCAGGATGCGACCGATCAGCGGATCGCCCAGATTCAGAATCACCTTGATCGTTTCCAGCGCCTGGATGGAGCCGATGATGCCGGGCAACACGCCGAGCACCCCGGCCTCGGCGCACGACGGTGCCAGTTCGGCCGGCGGCGGTTCGGGCACCATGTCGCGATAGGTCGGGCCGAGTTTCGGGTGGAACACCGACACCATGCCTTCGAACCGGAAGATGGATCCGTGCACCACCGGGATCCCCAACTTCACGCTGGCATCGTTCAGGAGATATCGCGACGGAAAGTTGTCGGCGCCGTCCACGATCACGTCGTAACCCGAGATGATGTCCATGATGTTCGTGGCATCGAGCCGGGTGTCGTAGGTGACCACGTCGACATCGGGGTTGAGAGCGGTGAGCGTCTTCTTGGCCGAGTCCACTTTGCGATCGCCGATGCGGTCGATGTTGTGCAGGATCTGCCGCTGCAGGTTGCTGGCATCCACTTCGTCCATGTCGACGATGCCGATGGTGCCCACTCCGGCCGCCGCCAGATACAGCGCCGACGGTGATCCCAGTCCCCCGGCACCGAGCATCAGCACCTTGGCGTTCAGCAGGGCCGCCTGGCCTTCCACACCCACTTCGGGCAAGAGCAGATGCCGCTTGTAGCGATTCATCTGTTCCGGGCTCAGCGAGGCCGGGGCCTTCCAGGTGCGGCCCTCGTCCTTCCACTTGCCGTAGCCACCGGCGAGGGACTGCACGTGGTTGTAGCCGAGTTCTCCGAGGGTCTTGGCGGCGAAGGCGCTGCGCACCCCACCGGCGCAATAGACGATGACCGGCGTGTCCTTGTCGAGGATGCGTCCTTCCACTTGCGCTTCGAGGTGACCGCGAGGAATGTGGATGGCGCCCAGCAGCGCGCCCTCGGCGTATTCGTCGGGTTCGCGCACGTCGAGCACCGTCACGCCCCCGGCATCGATGGCCGCCTGGGCCGATGCGGTGTCGATCTCGGTGATCACCGACTTGGCGGCGGAGAGCAGATCACGAAAGGTAGCCATGCCGAAAGCCTACTCGTTGAGTCGGGAATTCGTCCGGGACCTCGCTCGTCTACTCGTGGTACCCGACCAGGGCCGGGAGCAGGGCGGCGATGTCACCCCGCAGATGGCCCTGGGCGTAGCGGTCACCGTCGGTGGGTTCGTTGTTCACGATCACCACCCGGGCTCCGGCGGCGCGGGCCCGTGGCACCACGTTGGCCGCCGGGGTCACGCTCAACTTGGTGCCGACAGCCAACAGCAGATCGCAGTCCTCGGCGGCCTCCATGGCCGCGGCGATGACCTCGGGCACCAGAGATTCCTCGAAGAGGATGGTGTCGCTCTTCAACACTCCCCCGCACTGCAGACATTTCGGATCCGGATCCCCAGCGATGACGCGCTCGAGGGTCACCGCCATCGGCAGACGGTCCCGACACGACCAGCAGCGCGAGTACGCCCAGGTGCCGTGGACGGCGATGACCCGATCCTCGGCGTGTCCGGCGGCTTCGTGCAGTCCGTCCACGTTCTGGGTGACCACGGCCCGTAGACGACCCTGACGTTCGAGGTGCACGAGAGCCCGATGGCTGATGTTCGGCTCGAAACGATTGCGCATCAAGTTGTTCACCCGTGCCTGCCACGAAGCCCGCCGCACGTCGTCGTCGCGCAAATAGACCGACAACGTGGAGGCTTTCTCGGCCGCCGGGTTCTTGGTCCACAGTCCGTCCTTGCCGCGGAAATCCGGAATCCCCGAGGTGGTCGATATACCCGCTCCGGTGAGCACGGTGATCCGCCCCGCCTCGCGCACCCACTCGGCCATCACGGCGAACGCCGCCTCCTCGGGCGACGTGGCGTGGAGGACATCGGACATGCCCCCAGTCTCGCAAAGATTCCCTCACCGCTACCACCACGGGCACCCCCACATCGACAGGGTGCGCTCGTCGTCGGTATCCGCTTTGCTCCAGTCGGCCACGCTGACCGTCGTCCCCTGGCGGGATCCGGTGGTGGAGCGCCTCGGCCACGACGCCTGTGGCGACTACGTGGAGCTGTTCTGGTTGGGTTCCCTCGGTCCGACGGCCACCTGGCTGTTGCGACGCCTGGCGGTCGCCGTCGTCACTCATCCCGAGGGCACGGTGATCAATCTCGCCGATCTGGCCCTCGGTCTCGGCCTCGGCCCCGACACCGGTCCCACGGGATCTTTCGGTCGCTCGCTCGGACGACTGGTCATGTTCGGATTGGCTCGGATCGACCACGACCACCTGGCCGTGCGGAGCATCGTGCCGCCGGTGCCTTACAAACAAGTGGCGCGCCTGCCGAACCATCTGCAGATGGCGCACGCCCAGTGGTCCGACGAGTCACCCCATCGGGCCTTGGCGGCCGCCTACGGCACGGTGTGATCAGCGCTTGGGCTTGGCGAAGTTGAGCGCCAATTCGATGAGCAGACGCGTTCCGAAGCCGGTGGCTCCCCGACTCAGCCAGGCGTCGTCGGCGTCCACGTTCATCGGTCCGGCGATGTCCAGATGCGCCCAGGGAACCTCACCGGTGAATTCCGACAGGAACAGCGCCGCCGTGATCGCCCCGCCGTACGGTCCACCGATGTTCTTCATGTCGGCCACGTTCGAGTCCAGCAGTTTGCGGTACTCGCGTTCGAGGGGCAGCTGCCACACCGGCTCATCGGACTTCGCTCCGGCGGCCAGCACCTGATCCACGAAGGACTGATTGGTTCCGAGCACGCCGGCGATCTTCGGACCGAGGGCCGCCATACAGGCTCCGGTGAGGGTGGCGATGTCCACGATGGCATCGGGCTTCAGCTCCGTGGCCAGCGACAGTCCGTCGGCCAGGATCAGACGTCCCTCGGCGTCGGTGTTGTGGATCTCGGCGGTCTTGCCGTTGCGGAAGGTGAGTACGTCACCCATGGCGAGCGCACTTCCCGACGGACGGTTGTCGGTGCACATCAGGAAACCGGTGACCGCGGTGCGACAGTTGAGATCGCGCAGCGCGCTCATGGCCGAGAGCACCGAGGCCGCTCCGGTCATGTCCATCTTCATGTTGGCGTGCATGGCATCGCTCGGCTTCAACGAGATGCCACCGGAGTCGTAGGTGACTCCCTTGCCCACCATCACCAAGTGGTTGCGGGCTTCACGGGGCTTGTAGGTGAG
>JBJTYE010000075.1:0-3810 GCA_046082625.1 Actinomycetota bacterium
TGAGACTTCCACCCTGACCAGGGTTCTCGATGAGCACCAATTTCAGGGGTGGATCGGAAATGGCGAAGTTGGCGTAGCCGTCATGAACCTTGTGCGGTTCGGCGCCGAAAAACTTGCTGTAGAACGCGATCGCTTCCTGGAGATCGTTCACCTTGAGGGCGAGTTGAATGCGAGCCATGACCACCTCCGAATTCCGAAAGAACTCTAAGTCGGTGGCTACTGGATCGTGTATCCCGGATTGTCCGGATTGATGCGTCCACTCCCCGACGCACCGAAGAGGGCGGTGACCGCGTCCCAGAAGTCCTGGACCAGATCCCACCCAGCAGCATTCGTTTCCTCGTAGTGGCCCTCCGGCTCACCCAGTTCTCGTCCGAGGGCCTGTCCGTATCGACACAAAGCCGCGACGGCTTCGGCATCGGACGTCTCGTACGCCTGCAAGGCGGTCGGGTCGTCGGTGATCTTCTTGCACGTCGGACCATCGATCGCATCGGCGAAGGGAATGACGCCACGAGCGAACAAGTCAGCACAGGTCTGACCGTTCCCGAGAACGATCTCCAGACACTTCAGTCGATATTCGTTCACCGGCACCCAGTAGCCGAATTCGTCCTCACCAAGACCGACCGTGAACAGGACCGACCGCTCGACGAGCGACGTCAGGTAGCCGGGGAAGTCGTAGTCCGGTCCTTCGGCGTGAAGGCCAGGGCCTTCGAGGTAGTACTTCTGAGTAGCGGAGTCGAAGTCGGCTGGCAATCCGATCACCAGTTCCGGAGGCAACTCGCCGGGGAGAAAGACGAACCCCACCGAACCGAGGTCAAGGAAGGACACTCGGGTTTTCACGACATCTCCGACTCTGATCTGACTGCCGGTCAGCGGGGTGAGGATCGGATCGTCCTCCAACTTCCCCTCGTCGGAGACACAGGTCTCATCCGACAACGGCTGTCCAGGCTCGCAGTTGTACAGGGTGACTGGTTGCCATCCGAGGTCCCCGTCGGCGATCAAGAGACGAAACCCGATGTTGGTCAATCGGGTGAAGAAGGGCTGCTCCGTCCACGACACGGTGCCGATGTCCACCGCAGAGGCGGATTCGAGGAGGCCGAGCACCGCGAGCGCGAGCTGGCTGCCGACCGCATCGGTTCGAGCGAGATTTCGACAGCGATAGTCGTTACAGTCGGCGACAGGTGACGCCCCATCGGGAACGACCCATCCTGACCCAACGGGATGTTCGTCACTCACCGACCAGACATCGGCCTCTCCCGGGCCGATCTGATTACCGAGAGGGCCGTTCATGAACAGAACTTCGGCCCTTCCCGCTTGCTGCAGCCGAGTGCGGAGAACTCCGGGATAGTCCGCAGTGATGTAGCGCCCGTCGGCGAAACAGTCCTCTCCTTCCCATCCCTTCTCTGCACAGCGTTCGGCCAGGTCGGGCACAGGAGGCTCCCACCCCAGGGTGGTCTCCGGATGACTGGTCCATTGAACGATCGTGGCGATCGGTGAGCCATCAGGACCCGAGAATTCGAGAACATTGAGACGCGGATCGAACACGATCGGATCCCGCCCATCGCTGACACCGAACCGATGCTCACCGGCAGCTGCGACGGCCGTGGCCGGTCCGACCTTCGCGACCGCCTCGACGATCGCCGTCACTGCTTGCTCAGCGAGGTGCTCGTAGTAGTCGGGGTTGATGTCGAAGGCGACATCAGGACCGTGATGATTGTGGGTCGGGGCGATCAATATCGGTGCGTCCGACCATTCGGATGGGAGTCGAGCCGAGGCAATGTCCTCGATGTGATCGGCGTCCATGGAAAACGTCATGTACGTGTCGAGGCCGACGATGATCACCCGTTCGTCACCGCGCTGAATGGCCACTGCCGTGGCCCGAACGTCGTCGTGTACCCAACTGGCGTCGGAATTGCCGTTGCTGATGGAAACCTTTCCTTGATCGAACGCTGGCACGAAGACACCGATGTCGTTGGGATCCGCGTCACCCGACATTTCTCCCCAACCAGATGCGTCGCTCAGGTAGTCGATCGTGCCGTCGACAGTCGGGAGAACCGAAGCACTGGCTGCGCCGACCTCGAGGACGACATCACCCGACGGTGCTTCTGAACCAGGTGGCGTCGAGGATTCAGGGCGTTCGGCCTCGTCCCTTCCTCCGGAACATGCTGCAAGAATGACAACCGATACGAGTACGACGAATCGCTTCACGAAGCCCCCCGACATCGAAATGTGACAACACCTTAGATCCGCTGGCAGCGGTCCCGAACCGGTCAGTCGATCTGACGTCCCAAGCACGGGGATCCGGCACAGACGTCGGTCAGGTATCCGTCCAGCAGGAAGCCCAAGGCCTGCACCAACACCAGCGGTTCACTGCTCCCTGCCCCGTGGGGGTCCGACCCGTAATCGGGTGGGAACGGCGGGGTCGGTCCCGAAGGGGGCGCCGGAGTTCCGTAGTCCCACATGACATAGGCCGATCCGGTGAAGGGATAGCCGTCGATCTCGGCGATGCCCCAGAAGGGAACCGTGGCCGTGGCACGGCCGGCGTTCAGACCCGGGGCGTGGATGCGCGCACCGATGGTTCGAGCGAGAAGGTCGGTCGAGATGTTGGCCACCTGATGGTCGCCGAAGGCTCCAACGAGCAGCACCTGCTTGGCCGATCGTCCGGGGAGCGGATTCTCGGTGAGATGTTGGGCGTACCCGGCGTTCTCGCCGCGGTCCCACAGCATTTGCGCCAGGAAGACGGCCATCAGCCGATCGTCGACATCGGTGTAGGCGGCCTCGAAGAGAGTCTGGAACTGCGGCCAGTCCGATGACCGCGGCAACAGCAGGGAATAGTTGACTCCCGGAACGCCGAGCACCGCACGCGTCCACTCCGTGGACACGGCGGTGGCAGCACCACCGAGGATGCCACCTTGGCTGTTGCCCACGAAAAGCGCTCCATCAGGCTCGAGGATGGATCGACCACTCTCGTCCTGAAATGCAGGTTCGGAGGCGAACCCGCGATTGACGAGGCGTCCGAGCATCTGAAAGGCCACCTGTCCCTGCAACATGCGATCCGCCTGCTCACCGAAACGACCCATGTCGGCCAAGATGCCGGCCAGATTGGCGACATCTTCCGATGCCATGCCGAGCCAATCGGTGGCGCAGGCCGCGACTCCAAATTGGTTGGCAATGGCGCCGAAGAAGTCCACCTCGTTCCGGCTTCCGAGTAGTCCGTGTCCGTAGACGATCGTCGGAACCGGCTGTCCTGGCGCATCGGGAAGGATGCACCGATACTTGGCGGCATACGTCGGCGTGGTTCCATTGAGCTCGGGTCGTCCATCGGCACCGAGTACCAACCGTCCGCCAGGTGTTCCGTCGTTGTCCAAGTAATTCGGAATGTCGAACTCGCCGTCGATCGTCCGCACGCCGTTGACGAGCTCGACCGTGTCGACGGAGAAGATCGGTGAATCATCCCCGAGTTCTGCATAGGTTTCGTCGAGCATGGTCAGCAAGCGACCGGACACGGACTCGCTGCTGGCGACGGTGAACTCCCAGGAGGATTCGGCGACCTGAATCGCCGAACCCGTCGCATCGACCAGATCACCGACGGTAACGCGATAGGTGTGTTCTTCCGTCAACAGTTTCGCCGGACGCAGCGTCACCAACTTCGACTGCAGGTCGAGTTCGGCCCAATACGGCCAGGGCTCCCCGGTCGTCACGTCCTCGAGAGCGATCGGTGACGATCCGTCGACCGAGGCTCCGATGTCATCGGCATCGGGGACTCCCGATGCCACGAGATCGACGCCGTCGGCGGCGAAGACGATGGCCGAC
>JBJTYE010000076.1:0-7540 GCA_046082625.1 Actinomycetota bacterium
CGGCCGTACACTTCCGGCCGTCGATAGCGGTCGAAATCGAAGAGGGTCCCCTTGTAGCGGCGACACCAATCGAGATCGCAGGCAGCCACCACGAGCTCGTCGTCGGTGGTGAGGGTCTGGGCCACGATCTGACCGCTCGGAGCGATGATGCAACTCTGCCCGAGGGAGTCGACCCCCTCTTCCACGCCGGCCTTGGCCACACCCACCACCCAGGTGCCGTTCTGGTAGGCGCCGGACTGCATGACGAGGGCGTTGTGGAAACCCTGGAGGATGTCCTGGGACGGATCGGGTACGTAGTGGATCGGTGTGTTGTACCCGCAGAGGATCAGTTCGACGCCCTGCAATCCCATCTCGCGGTAGGACTCCGGCCACCGACGGTCGTTGCAGATCATCATGCCCACGAGACCCCCGAAGGCTCGCCAGACACCGAATCCCTCCGGTCCCGGCTCGAAGTAGTAGCGCTCGGCATGTTGGAACGGACGGCCGGGCTCGTGCTGTTCGTGGCCCGGGATGTGCACCTTGTGGTAGCGAGCGACCACCGTGCCGTCCCGTTCGACGAGAATCTGGGTGTTGTAGCGGTGGCGAACCCCGTTCGGATCTGGGGCGGTGAGTTCGGCATACCCGAGGCAGAAGCCGATGCCGAGTCGTCGGGCTTCGTCGAAGAGCGGTTGGGTCTCGGCCGAGGGCATGGCGGTCTCGTACCAGTGATCGGCCTCGGTGATGTCGTCCACGAACCAGCGCGGGAAGAAGGTGGTCAAGGCCAACTCCGGAAAGACGACGAGATCGCAGCCGCGGTCCGAAGCCTGGTGCAGGAGCGCCACGAGACGTCGGACCACCTCGGTGCGGGTGTGATCCCGCTGGATCGGACCGAGTTGGGCCGCTCCGACCACCACCGTGCGCTTCGTCGAACTCATCGGGTGACCATCCCGTCGTCCTCGAAATCGGTTCGGGCGAGTTCCCACATGACGTCCAGCAGGACGTCGGCTCCGGCGACCAGGTCGTCGGGGGCGGTGTGCTCGGCCGGGTTGTGGCTGATCCCTTCCACCGACGGGGTGAAGATCATCGCCGTCGGACAGACCCGGGCCAGCATCTGGGCATCGTGTCCGGCTCCCGAGGGCAGGCGCATGGTGCTGAGTCCGTGCCGTCGGGCGGCCGCAGTCACCAGGTCGACGACGCGATCGTCGAAGACCACCGGCTCGAAACGCGCCAGACCGCGCACCGAGATGTCCACGTTCTCGTCTCGGGCCACCGCGTCCAAGAACTCGGCGATGCGGGCTTCGGCGGCACGCAAGAGAACCTCATCGGTATTGCGCACGTCGAGGGTCAGCACGGCGCGCGCCGGGACGACGTTGACGAGATTGGGGAAGAGATCGACCTTGCCAACCGTGCACACCTGGTGGCCGCCGAATTCGAGGGCCAGGTCACGGAGGAACACGGTGATGCGGGCCGCCACCAGCGCCGGGTCGCGGCGCAACGACATGGGCGTCGTGCCGGCATGGTTGCTCTGACCGCGGATGGTGACTTCCTGCCAGGAGATGCCCTGGACGCCGGTGACGGCACCGAGTCGCACCTCCGATCGTTCGAGGAGCGGCCCCTGTTCGATGTGCAGTTCGACGAAAGCGTGCGGAGGGGCGGCCGGACACGGTGCGGTGCCGCGATAGCCGATGCGATCCAGTTCGTCACCGAGCCGCGCTCCGTCGATGGCGTTGGTGTCGAGGGCCTCTTCGAGAGACAGGCCTCCCACGTACACCAGCGAACCCAACATGTCCGGCTGGAACCGCGCCCCTTCTTCGTTGGTGAAGACTCCGACCGCCAATGGTCGAGGAGGAGTGCACCCGGCACTCATCAGGGATTCGATGACTTCGAGGCCGGCCAGCACGCCGAGATTTCCGTCGTACCGACCCCCGGTGCGGACGGTGTCGATGTGACTGCCGGTCATGACCGGGGCCCCCGATCCGACTTGCCAGGTCCCGATCACGTTGCCGACACCGTCGACCGAGACCTCGAGACCGAGATCGCGCATCCAGGTCACCACGAGATCGCGACCGTCCCGGTCGGCGTCGGTCAGGGCCAGTCGACAACAACCGCCGTCTCCGGTCGAGCCGACGGCGGCCAATTCCTCGAGGCGGGCGAGGAGGCGGCGACCATCGATGCGCACCCCCAGCCCCCCGGCGGGACTCGAGGACGTCGACGTGGGAGTCATGGCCGAAGTTTACAAAACGTAAAGTGGATGACCTCCCTGGTCATCCCCGTGGAGGTCGCGGCGCTCCTGGAAGGATGGACGAATGGACGTATTGGAGGCTGCGAGCCTGACCGGGGCCGTGTTCACAGCGGCTCTGGTGCAGGTCAACGTGGGCTTCGGGTTCGCCCTGTTGGCGGTGCCGCTCATGACGGTGGGATGGCGCACCCAGGACGCCGTGGTGGTGTCCACCTTTCTCGGTCTCCTCAGTAGCGGGCTCCAGGCCTGGCAGGGTCGCCGGATCGCCGATTGGCCCCTCGTGCGCCGATTGACCGGGGCCTCCCTACTCGGCATCCCGATCGGATTGGTGGTCTTCAAGCAGTTGGACCCGAACATGTTGAAAGGGGTGCTCGGAGTCGGGGTGCTGGTGGCCACCTTCCTCTTGGTGCGGCGGATGGATCTGGCACGGAGCGGACCGGGACTCGAGTGGACGGCCGGTCTGTTGAGCGGAGCTTTGGCTTCGTCGTTGTCCACCAACGGTCCGCCACTGGTGTTCGCCCTCCAGGGACGCCGGTTGCCGATCGACGTCTTCCGCTCCACCATCAGCTCGGTGTTCGTGGCCTCGGGAGTCGTGGCCATGATGGCCTTCGTCGTCACCGACGAGGTGCGCCGCCACGCAGTGACCGGGATGGCTCTGGCGGTTCCGGCACTGGTGCTGGGTGTCACGGCCGGACACCGGATCCGACCGCACCTGCACGAGGAGCGAGCGCGGGTCGCAGTGCTGGTTCTGCTGGCGGCGGCCGGGGTGATGTCGATCGTGGGAGCTCTCGCCGCTAGCTGAAGATCGTCATCCACTGATCGCGGCTCATGGGCTTGAGCACGAAGTTGTGTCGGCGGACATCCTCCAGCGTCTCCGATGGCGGCGGCGAGTACCGGTGACCGGGGTAGATCACCGTGCTGTCGGGAAGTTTGTTCAACGTCGAGAGGCTGTCGTACATCTGACCGGGATCGCTGCCCGGCAAGTCGGTTCGGCCGCACCCGTCCAAGAAGAGGGTGTCACCCGAGACCAGGCAACCGTTCACCAGGAAGCACTGCGATCCGGGAGTGTGGCCCGGAGTGTGAACGAAGGTCACCTCCACATCGCCGAGAACGATGGTGTCTCCACCGTCGTGGGCCACGAGATGCGACGCCGACACGCCCGTGGTTCGCTCCACCCATTGCTGTTCGTGGCGATTGACGTGGATCGGCACATCGGCGATCTCGAGAAGTCGGGAGATTCCTTCGATGCGATATCCCATCATCGATCCTCCGACGTGATCGGGATGGTAATGAGTGGCCAGCACTCCGGCCACGGTCATGTCGTCGGCGGCCGCGAGTGCTACCAAGTCGTCGACCGCGTAGGCCGGATCGACCACGACGCATCGACCACTTCCCCGGTCGCCGATGAGATAGACGAAGTTGGCCATCTGACCGGCGAGCGCATCACCGGCGGCGAAGTCGACGCCGGACTGGAGTTGGCGGAAGTAGAGAGAATCGCTCACGACATCAGGCTAACGACGCATCGGGACGGCGGTGATTACGCTGTCGTCGTGAGTCAGCTTCTCCCTCCGACTGGTCGACTCGTCTCGCTGGAGGCCGGACAGCAAATCCCTTTCGGGGGATCCCGCTGGGCCGAGGTGACTCCGGAGCTGGCCGCGGCCTTCGCTCCGGGAGACCATCTGGTGGTGGTCCAGGACAGCGGTGATCTGTTGCACGTCCCCCGTGCCGTCGTGGAACTCACCGCCCGGGCCGTGGAGGACGCCCGCCAGGGGTTCGTCGACCTGCAGGCGACGTCATCGGAGGCCATCACCGGATTCTTCGAATTCTTCGCCCGCAACCTGGAGGACGAGGAGATCTTCGGTCATGTCGCCGCAGCCAACGAAGCGGATGTCGAATCGGCCCGACGGCGAGGTCGAGCCACCGGGCGACTGGTGCTGGACGACAAGATGCGTCGGTCGATGGTGGACGCCTTGCGTCTGTGGCGGGACGCCGCCGACGTCCGCGACGAGGTCGTCGAACGCGTCGAACACCGCAAGGGTCCCGCATGGTCGGTGGACTCCCGGCGTGCGCCTCTCGGTGTCGTGGGCTTCGTGTTCGAGGGTCGGCCCAACGTCTTCGCCGATGCCACCGGTGTCCTGCGATCGGGTAACGCCGTGGTGTTCCGCATCGGAAGCGATGCCCTGGGCACGGCACGAGCCATGATGCAGCACGCCGTCGTCCCCGCTCTCGCCGAGAGCGGTCTTCCGCAGCGGTGTGTGGTCCTTTTGGATTCGGCGGAACGCTCCGCCGGGTATGCGCTCTTCTCCCACGCCGGAATCTCCTTGGCAGTGGCCCGCGGGAGCGGTGAAGCCGTGGCCCAATTGGGTGCAGTGGCCCGCCAGTCGGGGGTACCGGTCAGTCTGCACGGCACCGGCGGCGCATGGATGTTGGTGACGCCCTCGGTGGACGGCGGGCGAGTGGCGGACTGCGTGGATGCTTCTCTGGATCGCAAGGTGTGCAACACCTTGAACGTCTGTTGTGTGCCGGTGGACCGTCCCGATCTCCTGGATGCCGTGGTCGCCGGGGCTCGGCGGGCCGGCGAGCGCCGCGGGGTGGCCGTGCGGATCCACGCCGTGGGATCGACGGCCGTCACTGCTCTGGCTCGGCACGGTTCGACTGTGGACGGTTCCGGAGATCCGATCGTGATCCCCGAAGCCGACGACGCCGTCCTCGCCATCGAATGGGAATGGGACGATCAGCCGGAGTTCTCGGTGCGGATGGTGGAGAACTGGCGAGAGGGTGTGGATCTCTTCAACCGCTGGAGTCCGCACTTCATCGTCTCGGTCCTCTCCGCCGACCAAGTCGATCTCGACGAGGTGTATCGACGCGCCGATGCGCCCTTCGTCGGAGACGGCTTCACGCGTTGGGTGGACGGGCAGTACGCCCTCGAGCGACCGGAACTCGGATTGTCGAATTGGCAGTCCGGTCGGCTCTTCGGACGTGGGGGGATCTTGTCCGGGGACGGGGTGTACTCACTGCGGTACTTGGCGCGCCACTCGGACTCGCAACAGCGACGCTGAAGGATCAATCGCCGAGGAGCACGTTGTCGATGAGGCGAACGCCGCCGACGGTGGCGGCCAGCAGGATCGCCGTTCGCTCGTCGCACGGGTCGGCAGGACGAAGAGACTGGTCGTCCACGGCTGCCACGTAATCGATCTCGATCAGTGGAGAGCGGCACTCGTCGCGGACCAGGGCACACAATGTCTCGGCATCGCGTTCACCTGTTGCGAACGCCCCCCGGGCCCGAGCGAGACCGCGCCACAAAGCAGTCGCCTCCCGGCGGGCGGTCTCGTCCAGTCTGATGTTGCGACTGGAGAGGGCCAGACCGTCGGAGTCCCGTACGGTCGGGGCCACGAGCACTTCGACGGCGACGTCGAGATCGGTGACCAAGCGACGAATCACGGCCACCTGTTGGAAGTCCTTCTGGCCGAAGACGGCGAGGTGGGGACGGCAGGCGTTGAGGAGTTTGGCGACCACCGTCGACACCCCGTCGAAGTGGCCGGGCCGGGAGCGACCTTCGAGCACATCGGTGATGCCGGCGATGTGCACGGTGGTGGCGAAACCCGGGGGATACATGGTGGTGGCGTCGGGGCAGTACACGAGGTCCACTCCGTGACGTCGGCAGAGATCGAGATCGGCATCGAGAGTCGACGGATAGGCGGCGAGGTCGGCGGGATCGCCGAACTGCAGCGGATTGACGAAGATGCTGGCCACCACGACTCCGGCGTGACGTCGTGCCACGTCGAAGAGGGACGAATGGCCGCGGTGCAACGCTCCCATGGTCGGCACCAGTGCGATTCGGCCATCGCGGCCGGTGGCCTCGGACAGCTCGGCGATGGTCCGGGCGATGATCATCGTGGGCGACGGATGTTCAGCGGAACGAGTGGTCGTCGTCCGGCCAGGAGCCGTCCAGCACCTCGCCGACGTAGGACCGCACAGCCTCCACGATCGGTGTGCGCACGTCGGCATAGGCCTTCACGAATCGATAGGTCGAATCACTCAATCCGATCACGTCGTTCAGGACCAGGACCTGTCCGTCGCAGGAGGGACCGGCCCCGATGCCGATGGTCGGAATGCTGACCTTGGCGGTGATCTCGGCGGCGAGATCCATCGGCACTCCCTCGATGACCACGGCGCAGGCACCGGCTTGCTCCACGGCGTGGGCGTCTTCCAGGATGCGTTCGCGCCCGCCGGCTTCGAAACCATCGGCCCGACCTTGGATCCGGAAGCCCCCCATGCGGTGGTAACTCTGCGGCGTCAAACCGATGTGCCCGATGACGGGAATGTCCACCCGGGTGATGGCGGCGATGGTGTCGGCCATCGGGACTCCGCCTTCCAACTTCACGCACTGGGCACCGGCCTTCATCAAGGCGATGGAGGACTCGACTCCCTGTTCGGGACTGATCTGGTACGACCCGAACGGAAGATCACCGACCACCAGGGCCTTGGTTCGAGCTCGGGCCACCGAACGCACGTGATAGGCCATGTCCTCCAATTCGACCGGGATCGTGGTGTCGGTTCCCTGGACGACCATGCCGACCGAATCCCCGACCAGGATGACGTCCACCCCGGCCTCGTCCACCAACCTGGCGAACGTCACGTCGTAGGCGGTGATCATGGAGATCCGACGACCCTCGGATTTCCAGCGCAACAGATCGGGCACCGTGACCCGTTTGCGGGTCGCGTCCGAGGAGCCGTCGGAGGTTCGTGCTGCGGTCAAGGTTCACCTCGATTCGGACGGTCCGGAGATCCCTGCTGAAACCTAGCGAGAGCGCTCGCCAAACGGACCAGCGGATCCTCGGATCGTGCGGCGCCCCCTGTGATTTCCGCCATGGACGCGAAGGGGTCTCGGGACGTTCATTCCCTGAAGGCGCTCGGACACAGGTCGCGAAAGCTCGGCGGTCCGCCGACATCGACGGCTTCCACCACTGCACGGGTGCAGGCCGCCGCGAACATGTCGGCGGCGGCACGGAGCACAAGGTTCATGGCGGTCGGCCACCACGGCGGACGGCCGACCGGGAGTTGCTCCCCGGTCGACAGAGCGAAGATGGTGTCGCCGTCGTGCATGGAGTGCGCCGGCCGGATGGCGCGGGCCAGGCCGTCGTGGGCCACGGCCGCCACTTTGGTGCATTCGGCCTTGGTGAGGGGTAGGTCGGTGGCCACGATCCCGATGGTGGTGTTGAGCGGTGGACTTCGCCGGGCGGCCAGCGACGACAGATGGGCGAGAAGTCGGCGTCGATCGGAGGCAGGCAGAGTTCGCAGGCGTGGCGAGAATTAGGGTGG
>JBJTYE010000077.1:0-12535 GCA_046082625.1 Actinomycetota bacterium
TGGACCTGGGTTCTCGTCCATCCCCGCGGCGGAGGCGAACTCGGACGGCAGTGGTACTTCGACGGTCGACTCCTGAACAAACGGAACACCTTCGAAGACGTGAACGCCGTGGCGCGACACCTGGTGTCGACGGGACTGGCCGATGGGCAGAAGTTGGCGGTGCGCGGCGGAAGTGCGGGAGGCCTGATGGTCGGCGCCTGCCTCAACTTGGACCCGGATCTCTGGCAGGCCGCGGTGGCCGAGGTGCCCTTCGTCGATGTGGTGACCACCATGAGCGACCCCTCATTGCCCCTCACCGTCACCGAGTGGGAGGAATGGGGAGACCCACGCGTCGAGCCCTACGCCTCGTACATGGGCTCCTACTCGCCCTACGACAACCTCACGGCCCGCCCGTATCCGGCGATCATGGCCACAGCCGGCTTGAACGATCCCCGCGTCTCGTATCACGAACCGGCCAAGTGGATCGCCAAGATCCGATCGTTGCGGACCAACGACGAGCCGTTGTTGCTCCACACCGAGATGGGCGCCGGTCACGGCGGTTCGAGCGGTCGCTACGACCGCTGGCGCGACGAAGCGCGCATTCTGGCCTTCCTGCTCGTCAGCCTGCAGCGCTGACCGGCGACGATCACGACAGCATCGACACAGCGGCCATCGCCACCAACACCAGGTTGCGCGCCACGTGCTTCCAACCGAGGGGTGTCGACCGCCAAGCGCCGAAACAAGCACACACCGGTCGACGTCCTCGAGCGAGGTTCACGAGAATCAGCGCCGTGAAGGCCGTCAGCATCACGATGGCCGCGGTGCCACACACGACCGGCGCGAGACGCGCCACCAACGCCGCCCCGAGGAGGATTTCGATCCAGGGCAGCAAAGGAACGATGAATGCCGGAGCACCCATGGCCCGGGCCTGTTCGGGCCAGGTTCGCGACGCCGCGATCTTGGTACCGCCGGCAACACACATCGCCGCCCCCACCAGGACGCCGGCCACGGCCGGGATCATGTCGGTCGGGCCACCGATGCCACCTTGCCCCGGAAGAAGACCATGGCATCGCCCACCTCGGCGGCATGTCCGAGATGGTGCACACGCCCGACCACGAAATAGTGATCCCCGACGTCGTGAACCGATTCGACCTCGCAGTCGATCCAACCGACGACTCCCGACAGGAGAGGCGCACCGCTCGGCGCCGGCACCCACGGTGCTCCGTCGAACTTGCTGGCCGCGCCGTCGTCGCCCTCAGCGGGCTCCTTGGCGAAGCGCCAGCAGAGATCGGACTGGTCGGCGCCGAGGATGTTGACGCAGAACGTTCCCGACTCGGCCATCAGCGGCCAACTCCGGGAACTCTTTCCCGGGAGGAAGCCGACGAGTGGAGGATCGAGAGAGACCGAGACGAAAGATCCGATGGTGATGCCATGGGGATTGCCGCGCCGATCGCGACCGGTCACCACCGTCACTCCGGTCGGAAAATGTCCCAGGACGTCTCGGAACTGGCGGGAATCGAAATCGGCGGAGGTCATACCGCCACACTAGAACCAGCGGTTCAGGGCAACGGAACGGACAGTTGCTGGCCCTCGTGAGCCGCCAGCACGTCGATGCCGTGGGGCTCGGCTCGACGCCGAGCCTCGTCC
The DNA here is from genome assembly GCA_046082625.1 of Actinomycetota bacterium. Lineage (GTDB taxonomy): Bacteria > Actinomycetota > Acidimicrobiia > Acidimicrobiales > Ilumatobacteraceae > Casp-actino8. Next base: position 1,627 of record JBJTYE010000077.1, read on the forward strand.
AGCAGACGATCGAGGTGATCATCGCTACGCATGGGATCGTGATGGAAGAGAACCAGCGTCCGCACACGACATTCGATGGCCACCCAAACCGCGTACTCGATCGTGCAGTGGCCCCACGTCGACCGCTCGGCGAATTCTGACGGGGTGTACTGGGCGTCATGGATCAAGACGTCGGTTCCCTCGCACAACTCGCGCGCCCCGGCGGACAGGGCCATGGTTCCGTCGGTCGGCATCTGGTGATCCGAGAGATAGGACACGCTCACTCCGCCATAGGAGACTCGATAGCCGAGGGTGTTGCCCACATGGGGGATCAGACGACTCTTGACGTCCATCCCGCCCACCCGGAAATCGCAGTCCCCGACGTCGTGGAAGACGAATTCCCCCGGGAGGTCGCCGACCGCCACCGGGAACATCGGCGGCTTGATGATGGACTCGAACACTTCGCGCACTGAGCGCCCGTCCTCCTGCACCGGTCCGTAGATCTCGAAGTGGGCGCCTTCGCGCAAGGTGGGCACGAAGAACGGCAGACCTTGGATGTGATCCCAATGCAGATGGGTGAGCAGACAGGTCCCGCCGAAGGGTCCCGTCGTGGGGACCCGCGCTCCGCAGTAGCGCAGTCCGGTCCCGAGATCGAAGACCAAGGGGTTCTCGCCGGGAACTTCGAGGCCCACACAGGACGTGTTACCGCCGTAGCGCTTCGTGTCATCGCCGTGGCACGGCGTCGAACCGCGCACACCAAAGAACGTGACCAGGATTTCTGGCTGACCCCCGATGAACCGCACGCTAAATGACGTTCATGGTCCATGGAAACAGGTGCGGTTGGTGACCTTCGTCGCAGGCCGGGTCGGCCCGCCGTCGATCCGACCGCTACCGTTTCGCCATGAGTGACATCTCCACGGGCCGGATCTCGATCGACGGTTTGGACATCTCCTACCAGGCTGCGGGCCTGGACCAGGACGGGCCCCTGGCCCTGTGTCTCCACGGCTTCCCGGATTCGGCCCATACCTGGCGACACCTGCTCCCCCGTCTGGCCGGCGCCGGGTACCGGGCGGTGGCCCCCTTCCTGCGGGGTTACGCCCCCACCGCAGTTCCCGCCGACGGTCGTTTGCAGACCGCGGCCTCGGCCCTCGACGCCCTCGGTCTGCGGGACGCCCTCGGAGCCGATCGCGAGGCCGTCATCATCGGCCACGATTGGGGCGCCGTCATCACCCACATCGCCGCAGCGCATCGTCCCGAGGCCTGGTCGAAGGTCGTCACCATGGCCGTGCCGCCGGGCTCGGCGGTCGGAGCGGCCTTCCTCGGCAATCTGCAGCAGATCAAACGCAGCTGGTACATGTTCTTCTTCCAACATCCCTTCGCCGACTTCGTGGTGGGAGCCAACGACTTGGCCTACATCGACATGCTGTGGGCGGATTGGTCACCCGGTTTCGACGGACGCGCCGAACTGGAACTGTTGAAACCGAGTCTGCGCGACCCGCAGAACCTGCAAGCGGCTCTCGGCTACTACCGGGCCACGCTCGGAGCCGGCTACAACGATCCGGCACTGCAATCGATCCAAGACCTCTCCGGAACGATTCCCACCCAGCCGCTGCTGTACCTGCACGGCCGGACCGACGGTTGCATGGGTGTCGAGGTGGCCGAAGCGGCCGCCGCCGAGCTGCCGTCCACGGCGCGGGCCCATGTCATCGATGGCGCCGGCCACTTCTTGCACCTGGAACGACCCGATCACGTCAACGACATCATCATCGACTTCCTGGCATCCTGATCACCGCCATGACCGATACGACGTCCCTGCGCTTTCCGATCGACGACGGGCTGGTCGTCGTGGTCAAGGAGGACTGTGCCACTTGCCGTCTGGTGGTACCGGTGATCCAGCAACTCCGCACGCCTGATCTCGCGGTCGAGGTCTACGTCCAGGACGACCCGACCTTCCCACCCGGGATGCCGGTTCATCACGATGCCGACTTGTCCTTCAGTTGGCATCACGACATCGAGACGGTCCCGACCCTCATTCGTGTGGTCGGTGGACGCGAAGTGCAACGCACCGTCGGCTGGAACCGGGCCGACTGGGAACTGGTCACCGGAATCAGCTCACTCGGGGACGGGCTGCCCGAGTTCCGACCGGGCTGCGGGAGCATGAGCGTGGATCCCGATCGCGTCGATCAGCTGCGGGCCAGGTTCACCGGTTCGGTGTTGACGGCGCGACGCGTGGACGTGGCCGATGCCGAGGACGAATTCGAAGCCATGTTCGATCGGGGCTGGACCGATGGGTTGCCGGTCGTACCTCCGACCGAAGAGCGCGTCCTGCGCATGCTGCAGGGCACGACTCGTCCCGCGGACGACGTCGTGGCCGTGGTCCCACCGGATCTGGTGGAGATCACGGTGGAGAAGGTCGCCATCAACGCCGTGATGGCTGGTTGTCGACCGGAATACCTGCCCTGGGTGATCGCTGCCGTCGAGGCCGTCTGCAACGACAGCTTCAACATCCACGGCGTGCTCGCCACCACCATGCCGGTGGGACCGGTACTGGTCTGCAACGGTCCGGGTACGCGGGCCATCGGCATGAACAGCGGGATGAACGTGTTCGGTCAGGGAAACCGCGCCAATCTCACCATCGGTCGGGCTCTGCAGTTGATCGTGCGCAACATCGGCGGCGGCCGACCAGGTGAAGTCGATCGCGCCACACACGGCAACCCGGGAAAGATTTCGTTCTGCTTCGCCGAGGACGAGATCGGCTCGCCCTGGACGTCGCTGGCGGTGAGTCGCGGCACGGCTCCCGACACCGATGCCGTCACGGTCTTCCCGGGTGAAGGTCCGCGCTGCGTGGTGGACCAGTTGGCCCGGGATCCCGACAGCCTGGCGAACACCTTCGCGGCCTGTCTGCGCACCCTGCACAATCCGAAGTCCATCTTGGCCTTCGACGCCATCCTGGTGGTCGGACCGGAACATGCCCGGGTCTTCGCCGAAGCCGGCTGGGATCGCCAGCGAGTCGTCGATGAGATCCATCAGCGCTTGCAGATTCCCGGACACGAATTGGTCCGAGGCGCCGGCGGGATCGCCGAGGGCATCCCTCAGCACCTGAAGGACGCCACTCTCCCGAAGTTCCGACCCGGCGGCATCCTGCTGGTGCATGCCGGCGGAGGTGCCGGCCTCTTTTCTGCCATCATTGGCGGGTGGGCCAACGGCGACGTCGGTAGTCAGCCGGTGACCAGAGAGGTGCAACGATGAAGGTTCTTCTCGATCCGACCAACGAACGACGGGCGACCACCATGGAACGCGTCGGTCGCCCGGAATCACTGCGCGGCCTCACCGTCGGATTGCTGGACATCTCCAAAGCCCGCGGTGACATCTTCTTGGACCGCCTCGAGGAACGACTCTCCGAGATGGGTGCCGATGTCCGGCGCTTCAAGAAGCCCACGTTCACCAAGCCGGCTCCGGTCGATCTGCGTCACGAAATCTCCATCCAATGTCAGGTGGTCATCGAAGCGCTTGCCGATTGAGGCAGTTGCACGTCGTGCAGTGTGCACGACATCGTGGATCTGGAACGTCGGGGAATTCCCTCGGTGTTCGTCGCCTCGGCGGAATTCGTCTCGGCCGCCGATGCCCAATCGCGATCCCTGGGCTTCCCCGACGTGGCCCGAGTGTTCACCCCGCATCCCATTCAGGACCGCACCGACGACGAGATGCGGGCCTACGCGGATGCCGCCTTGGCCGAGATCGTCGCCGCGGTCACGCGGCGCCCGGACTCATAGCCGCGGTCACGCGGCGCCCGGACTCATAGCCGTGGTCACGCGGCGCCCGGACTCATAGCCGCGGTCACGCGGCACGGAGAATTCACCTGCGCCGATTCCGGTGACCGGGCATGATGGAGTCATGCGCCGCACCAAGATCGTCTCCACCCTCGGCCCGGCCAGTCAGCATCGCGTCGCCGACCTGGTCGCCGCCGGAGTGGGCGTCGTTCGCATCAATTGCTCGCATCTCTCCACCGACGACGTGGCCGAGGCGGTGCGTTCGGCCCGTTCGCAATCCCCCAAGGTGGGCATTCTGGTCGACATCCAGGGCCCGAAATTGCGCCTCATCGACGGTATTGACGCCACCGGCGACGAGGTCGAACTCTTCGAACATGGCCACGGACCGGGCCCGCACGTGGGATTCGATCCGCGCGCCGTGGGCATCGGCCCCGGCGAGCGCATTCTGATCAACGACGGACGTATCGAACTGAAGGCACTGGCCGTCGAACCCCATCGGGTCCGAACTCAGGTGGTCAATCCCGGAACGGCCACCGGCCGCCGGGGAGTCAATCTTCCCGACACCGACGTTCAAGTGCAGATGTTCTCCGACAAGGACCGCGCCGATATCGCGGCCGCCGTGCGAGCCGGTACCGACTGGATCGCTCTGTCCTTCGTGCAGCGTCCCGAGGACGTGCTCGAGGCCCGCACCATGGTCCCCGAGGACGTACGTCTGATGGCCAAGATCGAACGCCCCCAGGCCCTCGAGGTCCTGGACGAGATCTGCGCCGTCTCCGATGGCGTGATGGCGGCCCGAGGTGATCTCGGCGTGGAGATCGCCTTCGCCCGACTGCCGGTGGTGCAGCGCACCATCGCCGACGCCGCCATGCGCGCCGGCATCGTGTCCATCTGCGCCACCGAGATGCTCGAGTCCATGATCACCGGAACCCGTCCGACCCGGGCCGAGGTCTCCGATGTCACCAATGCCGTGCGCGACGGCTTCGACGCCGTCATGCTCTCGGCGGAGACCGCCATCGGTCACGATCCGGTCAACAGCGTCCGAGCCATGGCCGACATCCTCACCGAAGCGGATCGCGTCGATCGGGTTCGCTCGCCGTTCGCCGACCGCAATCCGGACATGGCCGCCGTGGCCGCGGCCGCCGCGGCCCTGGCCTCGCGGCTCCAGGCCCGCGCCATCCTGGCCATCACTTTCACCGGGCACAACGCCGAACTGGTCTCGGCCTGTCGTCCACCGGTGCCCATCATCGCTGCCACCGAGGACCCTCGGGTGGCGACCCGTCTCATGTTGCGCTACGGGGTGCGTTCGGTTCTCGCGGCCCGCCCCGGCAGTACCGATGAAGCGATCGCCAACGCCATCGAGGCCGCCAAGTCGGCCGGCTACTGCCAGGACGGAGACCTGCTGGTGGTGTGTTTGTCGCGTACATCGCCACGACATCACACGGACACCATCTACGTGCACACCGCCTGACCGGGCGGATTCGACTCACAGGGTCAGGCGGTCACCGCGGCGCTGGATCAGACCTTCGTCGATCAAGTTCGTCGCCAAACGCTCGGCGGTCTCCTGCGGACGATCCATCACTTCGCCCACCTTCGACATGGCCACCGCACCCTCACCGAGGGCCTTGAGCAGTCGCCCCCGGGCTTGTCGATCCGAACCGGCGAAGGGGCTCTGGGTGGACCCCACACCTGCCGACCCGATACTCGGATCGGGACCGCTCCCCCGCCACGTACAGATTCTCGCCACGGGACACTCCTGACAACGAGGAACGGGACGACAGAGGAGAGCGCCGAGGTCCATCATCGCCTGATTCCAGAGCCAGGCTTCTCCGTCGGGTACCAGATCGTCGGCGTGTCGCTGCACCTCGCGAGCCGTCAGTCGACGACCCACGACCCGGGACAGGATCCGCGCCACGTTGACGTCGACCACCGCAGCGTCGACCTCGTGGGCGAAGGCCAACACCGCCCGCGCCGTGTAGGGCCCGACTCCGGGAAGCGCCAGCAACGACTCGAGGTCGCCGGGGACCTGGCCACCATACGTGGACACGATGACTCCGGCAGCCAGATGCAGATTGCGCGCCCGCCGCGGATACCCGAGCCCCTGCCAGAGGCGCAGGACCTCACCCAATTCGGCTGCAGCACAGGCCGAGGGATCCGGAAAGGCGTCCATGAACGCCTCCCACTTCGGCAGCACACGTCGAACCCCGGTCTGCTGCAACATGACCTCGCTGACCAGGACCGCCCATGGATCACGCGTGTCTCGCCAGGGAAGTTGGCGGAGGCGGGTCGACACCCACCCGAGCACTTCCTGTTGCAGGTCGGCGATGTCGCCGTCGACTAGCTCTCGCTCCATGCGGTGTCGGTGTCGTAGGGCCGATCCCGACCTGGCGCGAAGTCCCTCTTCCAGACCATGACCCGCCGTCGGAAGTAACACACCTCTTTGCCGTCCTGGTTGAAACCCTTGGTTTCGACGGTCACCACACCGCGATCGTTCTTGGACTTGCTCTCCTGCACGTCGAGCACCCTGGTCTCGGCATGGATGGTGTCCCCGTGGAAGGTGGGGAACTTGTGCTGCAGCGTCTCCACCTCCAGATTGGCGATGGCCGCTCCGCTGACGTCGGGCACGCTCATACCGAGCACCAAGGAGTACACCAGGTTGCCGACGACCACGTTGCGCCCCTGCACGCTCTTGGACGCGAACCAGTCGTTGGTGTGCAAGGGATGATGATTCATGGTGATCATGCAGAACAGATGGTCGTCGTACTCCGTGATGGTCTTGCCGGGCCAGTGGCGATAGACGTCGCCGACCACGAAATCCTCCAGGTGCCGACCGAACGGCCGCTCGTGTGCAGTCATGACGACACGTTACCCCTGGTCCTGCCGGGTCTCCGGGTCGACGGCCCACGGTGCCACGGTGGCTTCGTCACTCGATACGTCATCGGCACGCGCCGAACCCATGGCTTGTGCGGCCTCCAATTCGGCCTGCGTCGGCGCGCGTACCTGACCGGTGCGTTCACGTCCGGGATAACGCTCGGAGAAATCGAGAATGCTCTCTTCCTTGCTGCCGACTCGGGCCACCACGTCGCGCAACGGCGCCAGACCTTCGCGTCCGATGGCCCATGGTCCGACGCGCAGGGAGAGATACGTGATACCTCCCACCACCATGGGGAGCCAATACTGCGCGATGCGGTACGACACGACTCCCACCACCGCCGTGGCCCGCGGCAGACCGAATCCCACCAGCGCCGGCACATAGACACCTTCGACGATCCCCAGTCCTCCCGGAGTCAACGGAATGACGGCCAGAACGTTGGCCAAGCCGAAGGCCACGATGAGTCCGTCCACCGAGAGCGAGTATCCGAAGGCCCGCAGGAACACCCAGAGGGCGGCGGCGTCGATCAACCAGTTGGCCGCTGACCACATCACCAGTCGACGGAGGATGACTCGGTCGGCCGACAGTTCCTGCATGCGACCGCCGAGATGGCGCACTGCTTCACCGGCTCGGTCCTCGTCGAACTTCAGACGCCGAGCCACCCAACGGAAGATTCGTTCGGAGCGGGCCTGGCCCTCGATCAATCCGAAGACGATGGCCGCCGCCACCACCATCAGCACCACTCCGGCGATGGCCGCCGAACCATAGAGCGGGTTGACGCCGCGGATGGGAATGGAGATCACAAGTCCCGTCCACAACAAGAAGTTGAGCACGATCGCCGAGGCCAATCCCGAGGCGGCGAGGGCGAAACCGGCATCGGGTCCAGGAATCCCGGCCACTGTCAGAAGGCGGTAACCGAGGGCACTACCGGCCGCACTGCCACCCGGAACCAGACTGGCCAGAGCGCGGGTGGAAAGCTGGATCCGGAACATCCGCAGGACCGGAAACGTGTGTCCGACTGGACCGAGAGCCACGCGGGTCATCCCCGAGTAACAGAACAGGGCGATGAATTCGAGTACCAGCCCCACGGCCAGCAACGCCGGTTCGACTTCACTCAACTGATCGACGGCGTTGCGTAGACCGGGAATGTTCAGGATGATGAAGTAGACGAGAACCAGCGTGGTCATCACCTTGAGCGTGTTCACGAAGGCGCGACGACGCGCCTTGCGGACCGGCAGTCCGTTGGCATCGAGTGGGGCCAGGGGCGACCTGCTCCGCGCACCCCCGACTGCGTCAGCCATTCCCCAGTTTTATCAGTTTCGGCCCGACTCCTTGGGAAAAGCCTCGATGATCCGCGTGAGAGCGGCGTCCAACGTGGGCTGTGTCTCGGTCGGCCATTTTCCGAGGTGGACCACGACCAGATCGCGCTCGTAATCGACGATGGTGCGTTGCCCCTCGTAACCGAGAGCGGCCAAGGTTCCCGGTCGCGAGGACCAGATCCACCAGTGGGCGCCGTATCCGTGTCCCGAATCGGGATCCGTCGCATGTTGGCGCCGGGCGTCGTCGACCCAGGACGCGTCCAGGATTCGGTCACCATCCCAGAGTCCGCCGCGCAGATAGAGGTATCCGAAGCGCGCGAAGTCCTCGGCTGTGGCGTGCACGTAGGACGAGCCGATGAACGTGCCGGCGGCGTCGAAGGTCGGCGCGGCCGAGTTCATCCCGATCTTGGCGAACAGACGCTCTTTCATGAACGTCTCGAACTGCTCACGACCGCCCAACGATCTCCCGAGCACGGAACTCAAGATGTTGGTCGTACCCGATGAATACGACCAGAACGAACCTGGAGCGTGCTTGGCCGGGCGGGACCGCGCGTACGCCGCGACATCGGTGGCTCCTTCGCCGAAGAGCATGGCGATGACATCTGACTGGGCACTCCCGTCGGCTCCGATGACGTAATCCTCTACGAAGTCCAATCCATCCCGCATCTGCAGCAAGTGTCGCGACGTGATCTCGGAGCGGGAGTCTTGCGCCCAGTCGGCGAGTCCCGTCGGATCGTCGATGTTCAGCAATCCGTCCGAGACCGCCAGTCCGGTGAGAGCGTGAGTGATGCTCTTGGCCATGCTCCACGAAATGAGCGGTGTCGTACGATCGACCGGAGTTTCGGGAGCGAAGACGCCGGCGGGGATCGTGCCGTAGCGCTCGTGAACCAGTCGTCCGCGATGCACGACCACCAAGGCCAGCGACACGCCATGTTGTCGATCGGGTTGTCGATCGGGTTGTCGATCGGGTTCGGCTCCCGATCCGAACAATTCATCGGCCACCGTTGCCACCACGTCGCCGTCGGTCGTTCCGCGGGGCCATGCACGAGTGGGCCATTCCACTCCCGAGGGTTGAACAGGGTAGCTGGACGCGGTCACATCAGACTCCGTTTCGAGGTCACGTCGAGGTCGCGCAACTTGGCGGGGATGGACGGTGCCGGACCGGTGGCGACGTCGATGGCTCGGTCGACGTCGTCGACACTCTGCATCAACTGGCGACAATTCGCGCTCACGAATCCGGCCTCGATCATGTGCTCGAAGGCATGGAACAGCGGAGCGAAGTACCCGTCGACGTCCAAGAAGACCACCGGTTTGGCGATCAGGCCGATCTGATTCCAGGTCAGGATCTCGAACACCTCGTCGAAGGTTCCGAGACCGCCGGGCATGACGACGAATCCCGCCGACAATTGCTCCATTCGGGCCTTGCGCGTGTGCATCGAGTCCACGATGTCGAGGGAAGTGAGTCCCCGGTGGGCGGTCTCCATGTCCACGAGATGTTGCGGGATCACCCCGAGCACCCGTCCGCCACCATCGAGGACGGCATCGGCCACGATGCCCATCAGACCCACCCGTCCGCCACCATAGACGAGCCCGATATCACGTTGTGCCAGGCGCGAGCCCAACGTCCGGGCACGGTCGGCGAAGACCGGCTCTCCGCCCGAACTCGACCCGCAATAGACGCAGACGTTCACCGACATGACGGCCATTCTCTCGCGTGCCGACCCGTGACCCCCATCACCTGATTTCGGAGTCCGGCTTCCCCTCCCCCGGACCACCCTCGGTAGCGTTCGGTCCATGTCGCCCGCTCCCTCCATCGCCCCCGATCTCCAGACCGCCGCCGAGGTCATCGACCTCGCATCCCGAGCCGTCGGCAAGGGACTTCGGCATCTGGCGGCCAACGGCGGTGCCGACCGTCATCAGGTCGTGGCCTACGACCTGGCCCACGCCGCTTCTGCGGTGGAAACGGCTCGGTCGCTGCTGGACTACGGCGCCAAGGGCGACGTCGAGGGTCTGATCACCTGCGCTTACACCGCCGACATGGCTCACGAATTGGCCTCGAAGTTGTTGGGCCGCGAGTCCCAGTGGGGTCTCGGGGGCGCGCCATTCGAACCGGTGATGGATTTCATCGCCACCTACCGGGATCCGGAATTCCTGGCCGGCCTGGCCGATCTCCCTGGTCCGCGCCATCTGGACGACGACTTCGAGATGGTTCAGGACACCTTCCGATCCTTCGCCGACAAGATCATCGCCCCCCGTGCCGAACACGTTCACCGAACCAATGCCGACGTCCCCGAGGAGATCATCAGCGGTCTCGCCGAGATGGGCGCCTTCGGTCTGTCGGTGCCCTCGGAATTCGGCGGCTTCTCCGAAGGCGGCGAAGGTGAGTACCTGGCCATGGTGGTGGCCACCGAGGAACTCAGCCGCGCCAGTCTCGGAATCGGCGGGTCCCTCATCACCCGTCCAGAGATCCTCACGCGCGCCCTGGTGAAAGGTGGCACCGAATCCCAGAAGCTGCAATGGCTGCCCAAGTTGGCCACGGCCGAGGTCATGGCGGCCGTGGCCGTCACCGAACCCGACTACGGCAGCGACGTCGCCGGACTGAAGGTGACCGCCACTCCGGCGGCCGGACCCGACGGAGAGCCGGGCTACGTCATCAACGGCGTGAAGACCTGGTGCACCTTCGCCGGCCGGGCCGATGTCTTGATGCTGTTGGCTCGAACCGACCCTGATCGCTCGAAGACCCACAAAGGGCTGAGTCTGTTCATCGTTCCCAAACCTCGCGGTGAGGCCCACGGTTTCGAGTTCACCCAGAACTTGGCCGATGGAACCCTCGGCAAGATGGAAGGGCGACCGATCGACACCATCGGGTACCGCGGGATGCATTCCTACGAGATCGCTCTCGAGAACTGGTGGGTGCCGGCGACGAATCTGATCGGCGAAGAGGGCGGGCTCGGCAAGGGCTTCTACTACCA
>JBJTYE010000078.1:0-4919 GCA_046082625.1 Actinomycetota bacterium
TCGGCCATGGTGAATCGACCCTCTTGTTCGGCGATGGCGGCGTGGAACTCGATCTGGTAGAGCAGATCGCCGAGTTCCTCGAGCAACTGCTCGTCGGTCCGCGGGTCGTCCGGATCGAGGGCGTCGAGGGCGTCGACCACTTCGTAGGTTTCCTCGAGCAAGTACTTGGTGAGTGAGCGGTGGGTCTGTTCGCGATCCCACGGACATTCCCGTCGGAGTCGACGTGCCAACTCGTGGAAGGCCACGAGTTCGCGGCCCACCGGGACGCGAAGCCGTGGAATGTAGAGGCAGGTCAAATGGTCGGCGACCACGGTCCGATCCATCTCGCTCCAGGGAACCGTCGTGACCACCTGGTCCGGCAGGCCGAGGTGGTGGAGCAGGATCACGTCGACGTCGTCGTTGGTCAGATCGTCGGTGTCCTCGGTGGACAACTTGATGGAGGACAGGATCCAGTCGGCGTGGCAATGAGCCACCAGCAGTGGTCCGCTCGCACCGGCTGCGGCGGTGGCGAAGTCGTGTCCGTCCACCAGGGTCACGTTCGCCTCCACCGGATCGATCCCGAGAGCTGGCCAGACCAGATCCAGAAAGCTCATGGCCGGTTGCACGACGCACTCCACGCGATCGTCCACCAGCAGGTCACGAACGGTGCGTTCGAGAATCAGCGGTGACCCGGGAACCGCGTAGAGGATCTCACCATGTTCGTGGGCGGCCGCCACGAGTTCCTCGACGATCGTGCGATACGTCTCGTCGAAGGTGTCGGCGATTTCGTAGTGATGATCGAGGGCGATGGCATCGGGCACCACCGCGGCACTCGGGTGGCGGTCGGTGCGAAGAAACCGGTGCCGATGGGCGGCGATGCGCTGTCGGGTGTGGTCGGTGACGTAGTCGATGCCGGCCGGGCCGAGTCCGACGATCTCGATCCGAGGGCGACTCACGACCGACGACCAGTCACTCGCGAATCAGCGGTCGACGTCGATGATCTGTCGAGTCTCGGTGTCCCAGCGGCCGTATTCGGGATTCACCCAGACGTCGGCCGACGCCAGTGCCTCGCGCCCGAGCTCGTTGGCCGTGGCCGGCCCGAGCACGGTGGCGACGTCGTCGGCGACTTCGTCGTAGGGACGAACGAAGATCGCCACCCATCCCACGCCGGGAACCTCGAAGGGCGCAGTGGTCGCGCCAACCTTCGCCGTCTCCAGGGCGGACACGAATTCAGGAACGATCTGCTCTGCCAGGGTCGATGTCAGCACGCAGGCCGATCCGCTTTGCGGATCGGCGAGGATGCCTCCGTCGGCGGCCGAGACGTCGGTCGAGGTGTCGGCGGCGACGGCAGCGAAGTCTTCACCGGCCTGCACGCGCGCCACAGCGGCCTCGATATCTTCGCGGGTCTCGGTGAGGATCAGACGCAAGCAGACCACACCCGATTCGGAGGGACCGAGCGCGTATTCGGCTTCGAGTTCCTCGGCGGTCGGAGCGAAAGCCGCTCCGGCGGCATCCTGGGTGGCGGCGGCGCGAATGTAGAACTCCTGGACATCGGCCGGCGCAGCGACGAATCCTGGCTGCTGACTCAGACCTTCTCGGGCGGCCTCGCGTTGGGCGTCGCTGACCTCGATACCGGCCTCCGCCAGGACTCCTTCCAGCACCACGGTGCTGATCCAGTCCTGCAGCAACCCACGGGCGGCCACGGAGTTGATGTTCCCGCTCGAGACCTCGGCGCCGCCGACGGCCTCGGCGTACCCGCTCAGGAGAGAGTCGAAATCGCGGTTGGACAACGACTGCCCGTCGACCCGAACGGCGTCCTTCGAGGTGACCGAGCAGGAGCTGAGACCGGCCACTACGGCAAGGGCGGCCACGACGGCCAGGGAGCGAGAACGCAGAGAAGTCAGCACGAGTCCCCAACCTACTCGTCGGGAGACGGTCACCCGGTTTCAGCAGGAAACAGCTCGAGCAGGAATTGGAGCACGAATGGCACCGGTTCGGCGTCACGGGGAATGGGAACGATCAATTGCTGCAGCGCTTCTTTGTGGATGGCGTCACGCGACAGGCGTCGGAGCCGAGCCGACTCGCTGACCTTCAGGTTCACCGGAGCGAGGCGGGCCCGATCCTGGGACACGACGACCTCGAGGAGACCGAGTCGGTGGCATTGGGCGCGCAGCCGGGCGACCGAGAGAAGGGTCTGGGCCGGCTCCGGGATCGGGCCGTATCGATCGGACCATTCGTTGGCGATGTCGTCCACCTCGCCCTCGGTCGTCACCAGAGTCAGTCGACGGTAGGCCTCGAGTCGGAGTTCCTCCTTGGCCACGTAGTCCTGGGGCAAGAAGGCATTCGCAGGCACGTCGATCCGGATCTCGGACGGTTCGCGCTGCGGCTCGCCCTTCATCTCGCCGACTGCTTCGGTGACCATCTGGCAATAGAGGTCGTACCCGACAGCTGCGATGTGCCCACTCTGGGACTGGCCGAGCAGGTTTCCGGCGCCGCGAATCTCGAGGTCGCGCATAGCGATCTTGAATCCGCTGCCGAGATCGGTGGATTCGCCGATGGTGCGCAAACGCTCGTACGCCTCTTCGGTGAGGGTCCGGTCTCGCGGGTGGAAGAGATATGCGTACGCTCGCTGCCCGCTGCGTCCGACCCGGCCGCGCAACTGGTGCATCTGACCCAGTCCGAGAAGATCGGAACGCTCCACCACCAGAGTGTTGACGGTCGGCATGTCGATACCGCTCTCGATGATCGTGGTGCAGACCAGCACGTCGAATTCGCCGTCCCAGAAATCGACCACTACTTGTTCCAGCGTGCCCTCGTCCATCTGCCCGTGCGCCACAGCGACCCGAGCTTCGGGAACGAGATCGCGCAGACGCATGGCGCATTCCTCGATCGATTGCACGCGGTTGTGGACCCAGAAGACCTGACCCTCCCGCAGCAATTCGCGCCGGATCGCTTCGACCGCGACTCGTTCGTCGTATTCGCCGACATAGGTGAGGATCGGCTGACGGTCCGCCGGAGGAGTCTGGAGGAGACTGAGGTCGCGAATGCCGACCAGGCTCATCTCCAGGGTACGCGGGATCGGTGTGGCACTGAGCGTGAGGACGTCCACGTTGGTCTTGAGATGCTTCATGGCCTCTTTGTGGTGGACGCCGAAGCGTTGCTCCTCGTCGATGATCAACAAGCCGAGGTCCTTGAACTTCACATTGTTCGCCAGCAGCCGGTGGGTACCGACGACGCAGTCGATCTCACCGGAGGCCAATCCCTTGACCACCTTGTTGGCTTGGGCGGTGGTGAGAAAGCGTGACAACACCTCCACGCGAATGGGATAGCCAGCGAAACGATCGGCGAAGGTGTTGCCGTGCTGGGATGCGAGCAACGTGGTCGGCACCAGAACCGCAACTTGCTTGCCGTCCTGGATGGCCTTGAAGGCGGCTCGCACGGCCACTTCGGTCTTGCCGAATCCGACGTCCCCGCATATCAGCCGATCCATGGGGTAGGGACGTTCCATGTCGGACTTGGTCTCGTCGACGGCCTTGATCTGGTCGGGTGTCTCGACGAAAGGGAACGCGTCCTCCATTTCGCGTTGCCATGGGGTGTCCGGGGCGAAGGCGTGGCCGGTGGCGGTCACTCTTTTCTGATAGAGGACCACCAATTCCTGGGCGATCTCGCGGACCGCACTGCGGACTCGGGCCTTGGACTTGGCGAAATCGCTGCCTCCCAGTCGGTGCAGCACCGGGGTCTCGCCGCCCACGTAGTGGCGCACCGTGTCGATCTGATCCGAGGGGATGTAGAGCTTGTCGCCGCCCTTGTAGGCCAGGAGCAGGTAGTCGCGTTCGATCCCACCGACCGTGCGCTTGACCATGCCCTCGTACTTGGCGACGCCGTGGATGTAGTGCACCACGTAGTTGCCGGGTTTGAGATCCTCGAAGACGGTGATGCCGGATCGTTGCCGCGTACGCGGTGTGCGGTGCGAGCGACGTCGACCGGTGATGTCGGATTCGGTGATCACCGCCACCTTGGCCGACGGGATGTGGAAGCCGCGCTGCAGCGATGCCGTGACCACGGCCCCACCCGGTCCCGAGAGATCGGGAACGATGCCCGGCCGGTACAAGGCGAGGTCGATGCCGGCCGAGCTGAAAGTGGAGCTCAGACGATCGGCGGAGGCTTCGGTCTCGGCAGCGACCACCACGCGATAGCCGTCGGCCAGGAGAGTGCGCAGATAGTCGGCGAGTGCCTCCCCGCCGCCCATCGATCCCCAGCCACTGGCCGTCATGAGAGCGCTGTCCGGACCATCGGCCACCGGGATCAAGTTCCACGACCCGCGTTGCGAGCCGAGCAGACGATCGGGTTCGCAGTACAGGCGGGGGAATTGCCGATCAGGATCCCGGGACCACGACGATGCCAGGGCTTTGGCCAAGTCGGCTTCCTCGGCGAGCAGGTCCACGGAGCGATCGCGCATGCGCCGAGGCTCGATAAGGATCATCTTGGCCTCCGACGGCAACACGTCGCTCAGGAGGGTGGCCGAGTCGGTCAGCCAGGGCAGCCAACTCTCCATACCGTCGAAGATGGCCCCTTCGGCCAGCTTCTCCCAGTGCTCGCGGCCCCAGGGTTCAGCGGCGATCAGGTCGTGGGCTCGTCGGCGGGTGGCGTCGTCGAGGACGAGTTCTCGAGCCGGAAAGATCACCACCTGATCGAGGTCGGCGTCACTGCGTTGATCGTGCACCGAGAACTCGGTCAGTCGGTCGACTTCGTCGCCCCAGAGGTCGATGCGTACCGGGGCGTCCCGCGTGGGTGGGAACACGTCGACGATGGCGCCGCGTCGGGCCACTTCGCCGCGATGCTCCACGATCCCTTCACGTCGGTATCCGTTGCGAACCAAGGTCCGCAACAGATCGTCCGGATCGACCGAGGAACCTTTGGACACGATGACCGGCTGCACC
>JBJTYE010000079.1:0-6795 GCA_046082625.1 Actinomycetota bacterium
GCGGCCGCTCGCCCCTTCAAGGAGGCTGTCAGGCGCTCCCCTTCGACGGTCATCCCGACCACTTCACCGATCACCAAAGTCGGTGAGACGTTGATGGTTTCGGCCAGGGATACCGTGGCGACGCACAAGGGAACGAGTTCGAGAGTCATGGCTCGACGGCATCCAAACTTGCTCGTCACGGCCGATTTTGTGGGACGATCAGGGGGTGAGCCTGACCATTGCCAGCGTGAACGTGAACGGACTGCGGGCCGCCGTCAAGAACGGAATGCACGCCTGGATCACCGAGCGCAAACCCGACATCATCACCATGCAGGAGGTCCGAGCTCCTGATGCGCTGATCGCCGACCTGATGGGCGAAGGCTGGCACCTGGCCCATGCCGAAAGCGTGCACAAGGGTCGGGCCGGAGTCGCCGTGGCCAGCCGTCGACCACTGATCGACTTCGAGATCGGCGCGGATCACCGGTCCCACGACTTCTCCGGGCGCTGGGTGCAGGCCGACATCGAGGCCAAGAGCGGCGAGGTGGTCACGGTGATCTCGGCCTACGTCCACACCGGGGACGCCGAGTCGCCCGAGCGGATGAAGGAGAAGTACGCCTTCTTGAAGGAAGCGACGAAGCGTCTGGAGTCTCTGCGCTCCGAAGGTCGCCACGTCCTGCTCACCGGTGATTTGAACGTGGCCCACCGCGAAGTGGATCTGAAGAACTGGAAAGGCAACTTGACGAGCGCCGGCTTCCTCCCTGATGAACGGGCCTGGTTCGATCACCTCTTCGACGACCTGGGGTGGGTCGACGTGGGCCGGCGATTGGCCGGGGCAGGTCCCGGACCCTATTCGTGGTGGTCCTGGCGGGGCAAAGCCTTCGACAACGACGCCGGGTGGCGCATCGATTACCACATCGCCACACCCGAATTGGCGAAGAAGGCCACCAAGGGAACCATCGACCGCGCCCCGTCCTATGCCGAGCGATGGTCGGACCACGCGCCGGTCGTGGTCACCTACAAGATCTGATCCACCGGCGACCTCGAGTTCACCCGGCGGTCTTGCTGTGCCATCGCCAGGCACTGCCGATGATGTCGCGCAGGTCGTGAATCGCCGTCCAGCCGAGGACTGCAGCGATACGACCAGAGTCGGCGTAGGTGGCCGCTGGATCTCCGGCACGACGGGCGACGACGTCGTAGGGAACGGCCCGGCCGGTGATGTCCTCGGTCATGGCGATGACCTCCAGCACACTCGAGCCCACACCCGTTCCGACGTTCAGAGTCAGCGCCGACGGTTCCTGGTCACGGTGACGCGCCAGATGTACGAGTGCCATCTCATGGGCGCGCGCCAGATCTTCCACGTGCACGAAGTCCCTGATGCACGTGCCGTCCGGGGTGGGATAGTCGTTGCCGAACACTTGGAGTCGGGGGATGACCCCGAGGGCCGCCTTCATGACCAACGGGATCAGGTTCTGTGAGTGATCCCAGTTCTCGCCGAGCGCCGCATCGAGACTGGCGCCAGCGGCGTTGAAGTACCGCAGATTGACGACGCGCAGTCCTGCGGTGCGGCTGTACCACCCGAGGATGTCCTCCATGGTCGCCTTGGTCTGGGCGTAGACGCTCTCGGGCCGAATGGGCGCGTCCTCGTCCACCGGAACCGCGTCAGGAGTTCCGACCACCGAACAACTGGACGAGAACACCAGATCGGACACCCCGGCGGCGAGCATCGCCTCCACCAGTTCCACGGTGCCGGTGATGTTGTTGCGCCAGTACTTGCCGGGTTGGCTCATGGATTCGCCGACGTTCTTGTAGGCGGCGAAATGCACCGCCTGGGTGACACCGTGTCGACGGCAGGTCTCGATCACCAGGTCCCGGTCCCGGACGTCACCGACCACCAGTGACGCTCCGAGCACGGCGGACTCCGAGCCGAGTTCCAAGTTGTCGAGGACCACCACGTCGTGGCCCTGCGATCCGAGGAGCCGGACGGTGTGCGACCCGATGTACCCGGCTCCGCCGGTGACGAGAATGGTCACGACATCACCCTGGTCACGCCGCAACCCTACTCAGGACATTTGCTCCGGCCCACGGAACATCGATCGGCTACTGGGTCCGGAAACTCCACCATGTGCCGCCGTTGGCGTTGGTGATCTCTCCGGTCGAGTCGTTCACCGCCCGCACTTGCCAGTAGTACGTCGTCTTTCCGAGCAGTCCGGACAATGTCACACTCAATGCTGCGCTGACACTGAACCAGTCACCGTCGCAGATGTTGTTGTTGACGCGATCGACGCAGTACTCGTAGCTGGTGGCACGGGTCGAACTTCCCCAGGTCAATCTCGCCGATGAGCGACTGATTCTGGATGCCCCGTTGCTGGGTGAGACCTTGTTGAACGCCGCCGGGGCCGTGGCCGGCACCACGGTGATGGACAAGCCCTGGTCGTCGGTCCTGGCGGCGGAATCGGTGGCGCGCACGGTGAACGTCGAGACCGCCGAGGTGGTCGGCGTCCCGGAGATCACTCCGGTCGAGGCGTTCAACGTCAGTCCGGCCGGGAGCGAACCCGTGACGATCGCCCAGGTGACCGATCCGGAGGCGCCAGTGGTCGCCAGGGTCTGCGAATAGACGACCCCGACTTTGCCGTCGGGTAGCGATGACGTCGAGACCACGAGGGGAGCGACGACCGACATGGTGAAGGACCGGCGCGCCGTGCCGGCCACCGTGCCGTCGGTTGCTTCGGCTTCGAAGGTGGACGTCGTCGCGGTCACCGACGGCGTTCCCGAAATCACTCCTGCAGAAGACATCGACAGGCCATCAGGGAGCGACCCCGACGAGACCCGCCAGGTGTGGTTCACACCCGCCGCTCCGCCGACCGATGCCAGACTCTGCGTGTACGGCGTCCCGCGGGTTGCGCCGCTCACGGTCGAGGTGGTGATCGCCACCGTGACCCGAATCTGGAGCTCGGCCGTGGCAACCTTGTTGTTGGCGTCGGTTGCCCGCGCCACGAATGTGGCGTTCTTGGCCGACGACGTCGGCGTACCGGTGATGGCTCCGGATCCCGAGAGCGACAGTCCGGCCGGCAGCGAACCCGAGGCCAGTGACCATGAATACGGACTGGTGCCACCACTGGCTGTCAACGACTGGCTGTACGCCGAACCGATCGTGGCTGCAGCCAGGGTGCTGGTCGCCACACTCACCGGTTCGCCGATCACGATCTGCAGAGCCGACGTGCTGGACAATCCGTTCTGATCGAGAACCTGCAGTGTGAAGGACCAGGTTCCCGACGACGTCGGGGTCCCGGTGATGTCGAAACCGCTCAGACCGAGGCCCGGCGGGAGAGAACCCGAGACCAACGACAGCGTCTTCGTGCCGGTCCCACCGGTCACGCCGATGGTCTGGGCGTAGGCCTCGGTGCGCACCCCCGGCACCAGCGACGTTGTGGTGATGATGGGACCGAGGGAACGAGTGCAACGCACGGCACTGGCGTCGGTGAGGCTGGCGGTGTTGAACACGACCTGAGTTCCGAACGATCCGTCAGCCCCTTCCACACCAACCGTGCCGGTGCTTCCGCGATCGAAGCTGGTCGACCCGACCACCGTGTCGAGATATTGATAGGTGATACTGCGCGTGGCTTCGTCGAGAACGACCTGGAACGTGGCCCCGTTGGTCGCCGCTGTGGAAAACGGCAACACGTCCAACCATGAGATCACCAGTGTCCGATTTGGTGCCGATCCAGCGACATGGGAGCGAACCGTTCCACCCCGGGCCGGATTGAAGTCCATCCACCAAGCCGCAGCCATGGAATTCGGATCGGACGCCGAGGGAATCGAGGCATTGGTATAGGCCGTTGCTGCACCTGCTCCGAATCGCAGGTACCCGTTGGAGCCGATCTGCACCGAGCTGGCTGCGATCCCGTAGAGATCGAAGCCGAACGGGATCGACACCGTGACCGCCGAGTCGTCGCTCAGAGCGTGTGTCGCCGCTCCGGCCGGCGTCTCGACCCAGGCGTAGCCCGTCGAAGAGCAGACATACGGTGTCGGAGGCGGGTCGGTGGCCACCACGATTCCGCTGCTCCACTGGGTGGTCGACCCAGTGGTGGATCCGACCCGGAAGCAATAGGAGGTGTCCGCTTGGAGACCGGACACGAAATAGCGAGAGTTGTCCGCCCCGACCTGACCGACCGTCGCGTAGGTGCCACAGGTCGGTCCGGCGGCTCGTTGAACGACATAGCCGGTTTCGTTCGTCGCACCGTCGGTCCAGTCGAGGCGCACCGATGTCAAGCCGAGTGAGATCCCGGTCAGGGAGGACGGCGCCCCGGACATGGCCGATGACGGGGGAACGCAGCGCTTCAACAGCGCAGTCACGTCGAGACGCCCGGCATTGACGGTCTTGCCAGCCAACGAGTCGGTGGTTCGTTCCGACTCCACGAGGGCCGCCCGGATCTGTCCGGCGGTCATCGACGGATTCGCCGCCCGACACAGGGCCGCTGCGCCACTCACATGGGGGGTGGCCATGGACGTCCCATTGAAGACGGCATAACTATTGCCCGGAGTGGTGGACTTCACACCGCTTCCCGGTGCCGCGATGTCCACGGTGGTCGGACCGAAGCTCGAGAAACTCGACAGGGCCCCGGTGTTGGTGATCGAGGCCACGGAGATCACGCAGTCGAAGCCTCGCGTGCCGCCCTTGGTGCACTGATAGCCCGAGGGGTAGTAGCCACCCGCATCATTGTTGACCGCCGAATTCCCAGCGGCGGCAATGAAGAGAATGCCCGCATCGCCACCTCGTTCGATGGCGTCGAGAAGGGCCTGGCTGAATCCGCCTCCACCCCAGGAGTTGCTCGTAGCGATGATGTTCAGTCCGTACTTCTGCTTGAGACCGGTGATGTAGTCGACGGCGCGGACGGCGTTGGCCGAACTTCCGCTCCCCCCTTGCAGGAACTTGGCCGAGATCATGCTCACGTTCCAGTTGACACCTGCGACACCCACGCCGTTGCCGCCTTCGGCGCCGATGGTTCCGGCGACGTGGGTTCCATGACTGTCGGCATTGCTGTCGAGAACGGAACCGTCGTTGTTGACGAAGTCGAAACCGTACACGTCGTCGATGAAGCCATTGGCGTCGTCGTCGATGCCATTGCCGGCGATTTCGCCGGGACTGGTCCAGATGTTGTTGACGAGATCAGGGTGAGTGACGTCGATCCCCTCGTCGATGACACCGATCACGACATCGCTGGAACCGATGTAGCCGTTCGCCCAGCCTTCGCCGGCACGACTGCCGAAAGCATTGGAGGGGGACGTCGAGACGCCCAACATGCCCCACAGATTTCCCGATAGGTAATCCGGATCGTTCGATGTCTCGGTGGTGGTGAGGACGTAGTTGGGCTCGACGAACCTCACTCCCGGGGCGTTCGTCAAGGCCTCGATGGCCCGAGCCACTCCCATGTTCGATCCCAAGGTGAGAACTTCGGCGTCGTTGGCCAATCCGGACAGGGGAACCGAGCCGCGGGCTCCCACGGCGCGCCGAACTTCCTCTCGCCGCTGGGACCCTGCGCCGGCCTCGAAGCCCACGATGATCTCCCCCGCAACATGCGGCGCCAAAGCGTCGGATTTCGAGGCTCCTGGGGTCGCAGCGGGGACCGGCACCGATGCAGAAACTGTCGCCGGAGCCCAGGCCAAGCCGACTCCGACCAGGGCCACCATCACACCCTGAGCCACCGAACGCTTACCGATGAGAGAAACGGTCATTTGGACAATCTACTGATTCGGGGTATCCGGACCGTGTGGGCCGTCGACCTTTGCACAGATCGGCCCTTTTGTCCCGGACGGTCTGGTCCGGGTCAGTGGTCCCCCGTCGAGGATCGGTGGAACCGGGTGCTCACGACCTCCACCACTACGACGACGGCCAGCCCGACCAGGGCCAGGACGACCGGAATGGCGACATCGTCACGGGGCCACGACATGGTGGTGGTGGCGGTCCCTCCGGGCCAGGGCCACAGCACGCGCAGCGATCCGAGCATCAGGCCGATGAGCGCCGCCATGACCCGGTCGTGATGATGTTCGAGCAACCATTCGAGGAGGGTCGAGAACAGACTGAGGCCGATGCCGCATCCGAGGACGAACACTCCGAGCACCACGAGATTCCGGTCGTTCACCGCTCCCAGAACTTCGCTGTACATCCCCATCATCACCAACAGGAAGGACCCGGAGATACCGGGCAGGATCATGGCGCAGATGGCGATGGCTCCGACCACGAAGAAGAGCCACAGGGGTTTGGTCACGGCCTCGGCCGAATCCGAGCTGGTATCGCTGCGCAGGCCGAGAAAGAGGAACAAAGCGATCGCCGAGACGAACATGATCACAATGCCCGAGAAATCGATCCTGGTGACGAGACGCCAGGCCACGATCACCGATCCGAGAATGAGTCCGAAGAACAACCCGGCCATCCGCACCGGTTCTTCGTCGAGGAGATGTTCGAGGACCGCCGACAACGAGGCCACGGCCGCCAGAATGCCGACGAGGAGCGAGATCATCCAGATCCACTCGACGTCCTTCAAGCGCTGGCGCCCGCCCCGAATGTCGAGGCGCACCAGATGTCCGAGACTTCCGGCGATGGTCCGGACGTTCAAGATCAGACGCTCGTAGATACCGAGCAGAAGAGCCACGGTGCCGCCGGAGACTCCCGGCACGATGTCGGCGGCCCCCATCATGTACCCGCGCACCAGTTGGACAAGTGAATTCACAAACACGCTCCAAACAATACGCGTCGGCAGACGCATCAATGTTGCCCGAATTGACCGAAGAACCGGAAAACGGGAGCTAGACTGAAAT
>JBJTYE010000080.1:0-4571 GCA_046082625.1 Actinomycetota bacterium
CCCGTCGTGGGACGAATGGTCGGCCACGATCACGGTGTGTTCGGGCCGGGCACCGACCAGGTAGCCGGACCGCTCGAGAGAGTCGACGGGGAAGATGTTCATGGGTGGCGTACCGATGAACTGGGCCACGAAAACCGAAGCGGGACGGTCGTACACCTCGCTCGGTGCGCCGACCTGCTCGATGCGTCCTTCGCGCATGACGGCGATGCGATTGCCCATGGTCATGGCTTCGACCTGATCGTGGGTCACGTAGACGAAGGTGGCGTCGAGCCGATCGTGGAGGGCCACCAGTTCGGCCCGGGTCTCGGATCGCAACTTGGCATCGAGGTTCGACAATGGCTCGTCCATGCAGAACACCGCCGGGCGACGCACGATGGCCCGGGCCAAGGCGACGCGCTGACGTTGACCTCCTGACAGTGCCCCGGGTCGGCGTTCGAGATAGGGCGTGAGACCCAGCGTTTCGGCGGCCTGCCGAGCGGCTTCGGCGCGCCGCTCCTTGGGGATTCCGCGAATCTTGAGCGGGAATTCGATGTTGGCCTGCACGGTCTTGTGGGGGTACAAGGCGTAGCTCTGGAACACCATGGCCACGTCGCGATCCTTGGGCTCGACTTCGTTGACCAAGGTGTCGCCGATCCAGACTTCGCCCGCCGTGACGTCCTCCAGTCCGGCGATGGTGCGCAACAACGTGGACTTCCCGCATCCGGACGGGCCGAGCAGGATCATGAAGTCCCGGTCGGCGATGTCGAGGGAGACGTCGTCGACCGCCTTCACCTCACCGAAGTGTTTGGAGACTCCAACGAGACGAATGGCGGCCACGAATCAAGAGTAGGTCACTTGCGGGCTCGAGCGATGATGCCTGGGTGACACCGGAGTGAAATTCAGGCTTCGACGGCCGTGAGGTCGGGACCGACGATCACCGGGCCGGAGAAGTGACGACCGGCGAGGGCGCGCCACTCGTCTTCCTGGCCAGGTTGCACTGCCGGAACGCAGTGGGTCAGAACGAGCGTCTTGACCCCGTTGCGGGCGGCGGTCTGTCCGGCCTGCTCGACGCTGCTGTGGTAGTCGAGGATGTCGAGGAAGCGTTGGCCGGTTGGAACGATCGCCGCCAGGCTCTCGACCAGATCGGGTCGAACCACGGTCTGGACGTAGATGTCGGCATCGCGACAGAGATCGTCCAAACCGGGACAGGGCACGGTGTCTCCGGCGATGGCCGCCACGACTCCCTGATGCATCATGCGGAATCCGATGCTCGGTTCCACCGGTCGGTGATCGGTGCGGTGTGTGGTGACGTGCAGGTCGTCGACGTCGACGTGGTCGCCGTCGGAGAGTTCGGTGACGTCCACCTGCAGCGGTCCCTGGTGACGCAGATCATCGTGATGGGCCAAGCGATACGACTGATCGGGTCCGAGCATGGCCAAGAGGGCGTCGACCATGGCCCGGGTACCGGGAGGTCCCCAGACGTGAAGGGGGCGATGCACCGGCATCATGATCCAGCGCGTGGTGACGAGATCGTTGACGTCGGTGACATGGTCGCTGTGCAGGTGCGTGAGGAAGAGGTGATCGATCATTCCCGGGAGCACGCCAGCGGCCAGCAACCTCATGAGAGCACCGCGTCCGCAGTCGACCATGACGTTCTGAGCGCCGGCCTGGACCAGTGTGCACGGGCCGGCGCGTTGCGGATCCGGCAGAGGGCTACCGGTACCGAGGAGGACGACTTTCATCCAACGAGCATGTCAGGTGGAGGCCGCCAGTGCATCGATCAGGGTGTTCCAGGCCAAAGTGGCGCACTTGATCCGCACCGGAAACTTGACCACGCCTTGGAGGGCCTCCAGATCCCCGAGCTTCACTGCCGGACCGGTCTCATCGGATTCCTCTTCGATCGACATCATGACCTTGAAGCGACGAACGAGAGCCCGCACCTCGTCCACGGTCTTGCCCTTGATGGCCTGGCTCATCATCGAGGCCGAGCTCTGGGAGATGCTGCAGCCCTGACCGGAGACCTTCACGTCGTCGACCACGTCTCCCTGCAACTGGATGAACACGGTGATCTCGTCGCCGCACAACGGATTGTGCCCCTGTGCACTCTGCGCCGGCGGACACGGAAGCTCACCGCGGTTGCGCGGCGTCCGATAGTGATCGAGGATGATCTCGCGGTAGAGGTCTTCGAGCCCGGGCATGACGGTTCCTCTCGTGTCAATTTCCGAAGATATCGCCGGTGCTTTCCAGAGCATCGGCCAGCGCGAAGGTGTCGCTTTCGTCGTTGTAGATGTAGAAGCTGGCCCGCACCGTGGCATTGGCATCGATCAGGCGCATCAGGGGCTTGGCGCAGTGATGCCCGGCGCGGACGCACACGTTCCGCTCGTCCAGGATCTGGCTGATGTCGTGGGGATGGAGATCCCGGAAAGCGAAACTCAGGACCGCCCCTCGTCGCTCCACGTTGCGCGGTCCGTGGATGGTGATGTCGGAGCCGAAACGTTCGGTCAAGGTGCGCAGCGCGTGCTCGGTGAGGGCCATCTCGTGCTGGCGGACGGCGTTCATGCCGAGGGCCTGCAGGTAATCGACTGCCGCTCCGAGGCCGATGGCCTCGACGATCGGCGGGGTGCCGGCCTCGAACTTGGCCGGTAGGTCGGCGCAGGTGAATCCGTCGACGCGCACGTCGGAGATCATGTTGCCGCCACCGAGGAAGGGGGGCATGGCCTCCAGCATTTCTTCGCGTCCCCACAACACGCCGATGCCCGTCGGGCCGACCATCTTGTGTCCGCTGAAGGCCACGAAATCGGCGTCCCAGGCCTGGACATCGGTGGCCATGTGGGGAACCGACTGGCAGGCGTCCACGATGGCGATCGCCCCGGCCGCGTGCGCCGCCCGGCACAGGTCGGCCACCGGATTGATGGTGCCGAGCACGTTGCTCATGGCGGTGAAGGAGAACGCCTTGGCGCCCTCCAGCAATGTGGGCAGCGATGACGTTTCGAGTTCGCCATCCGAGGTGAGAGGCACCCAGCGCAGCTCGATCCCCCGTTCGGCGGCCAGCATGTGCCAGGGCACGATGTTGGCGTGGTGCTCCATGTGGGTGAGGACCACCGCGTCACCCCGCTGCATGTTCTGTCGAGCCCAGGTGTTGACGACGAGATTGAGGGATTCGGTGGCGTTCTTGGTGAAGACGACTTCGGCGACGCGCCGGGCGTTGATGAAGCGCGCCACTTTGGCCCGTGCCGCTTCGAAGGAATCGGTGGCCGCGGCCGCCAGGCGATAGGCACTGCGGTTGATCGGGCCGTACTGTTCGCGCAGGAACGTGTCCATGGCGGCGATGACCGAACGGGGCTTTTGCGAGGTGTTGGCCGAGTCCAGATACACCAGCCGCTGGCCGTTCGGGCAGTGGTCGAAGATCGGGAAGTCCGACTTCACCGAGGCCCAGTCGACCGTGCTCACGAACGGAACGATTCGTATCCGGAGACTTCGAGGGTCTCAGCGATCTCCATACCGCCGCTCTTCACGATGCGACCGTCGATCATGACGTGGATCACGTCGGGCCGTAGTTCGTCGAGGAGGCGTTGGTAGTGGGTGATGAGGACCACGCCCATGGTGGGACGGTCGGCGCGCACTTCGCGGATCCCCTTGGCCACGATGCGAAGCGCGTCGATGTCGAGACCGGAGTCCGTTTCGTCGAGGATCGCCAGCTCCGGTTCCAGGATGGCCATCTGCATGATCTCGTTGCGCTTCTTCTCGCCACCGGAGAAGCCCTCGTTCAGGTAGCGATCCACGAAGGACGAATCCATTCCCAGACGCTTCATCCAGTCCATGGTGGCCAGCCGCAGTTCGAGCACCGAGAGGTCGATTCCCTTGCGAGCACTCAGCGCTTGTCGCAAGAACTGGATCACCGACACGCCGGGAATTTCCTGGGGGTACTGGAACCCGAGGAAGATGCCGGCTTTGGCGCGGACATCGGTCGGCCAATCGGTAATGTCGTCGCCCTGGAACAGGATCCGTCCGGAGGTCACTTCGTATTCCGGTGAGGCGAGAAGTGCGCTGGCCAGTGTGCTCTTGCCGCAGCCGTTGGGTCCCATGATGGCGTGGATCTCGCCGGCGCCGACGGTCAGATCGAATTTCTTGACGATCTCGGACGGAGCGGCCCCGGCCTCGTCGTCGACGGCCGGTCGGACGTGTAGATCCTCGATCCGGAAGAGCGGGGCCGACGCGTTCACGGCCACGAGTCTAGGGGGGTCCGGGGATTTGCACTATGTCCGTAGTGATAATTACCGGGGGGGTTCGCAGGGCCTTCCACAGGGCCCGATACGAGGGGTATTCGTAGCCGGGTCCGACGTAGCCGGACTCCACCAGGTGGGAGTGGTACCGGGGGAGATTGCGGAAGGGAACCCCGGCGTCCACGTGGTGGGCCAGATGCCACCCGATGTGGAACGGAACCAGGAAGGCGCGGGCCGCCAGGTGCTGTCGAACGGAGTGGGTGGCGATGCGCCGGTCCTCGGATGCTCGGAGTCCGCCGTGTTCGGCGATCGAGCGCAGTCGGTTGATGACCCGCCAGACCGTGAGGTACGGAGCCAACCAGAACAGCG
>JBJTYE010000081.1:0-19232 GCA_046082625.1 Actinomycetota bacterium
CTTCAGCAACGCTTGCTGCACACCTTCTCCCGACACATCGCGGGTGATCGACGGGTTCTCGCTCTTGCGTGCCACCTTGTCGATTTCGTCGATGTAGATGATTCCGGTCTCGGCCTTCTTGACGTCGAAGTCGGCGGCCTGAATGAGCTTCAAAAGGATGTTCTCGACGTCCTCACCGACGTATCCCGCCTCGGTGAGAGCAGTTGCATCGGCGATGGCGAAAGGAACGTTGAGCATCCGAGCGAGGGTCTGAGCGAGGTGGGTCTTGCCGCAGCCGGTCGGACCGAGCAGCAGGATGTTGCTCTTGGACAACTCCACGTCGTCGCGACGGGCGATACCGGATTCCTTCTGATACTGAAGGCGGCGATAGTGGTTGTAGACGGCGACTGCCAGCACCTTCTTGGCCTGTTCCTGGCCGACCACGTAGTCGTCGAGGAAGGAGCAGATCTCACGCGGCTTGGGGAGTTCCTCCAGGCGAAGGTCCGCCGCCTCTCCGACTTCTTCTTCGATGATCTCGTTGCAGAGGTCGATGCATTCGTCGCAGATGTAGACGCCGGGGCCGGCGATGAGCTTCTTGACCTGCTTCTGGGACTTGCCACAGAAGGAGCACTTCAAGATCTCCCCGGTATCCCCAAATTTCGCCACGATCGACCTCTCCTTCGGCTACCAGCCTGACACATCTTCCCAGTTCTTCGGTCCGATGCCGGGCAATCTTGAGGAATCAGCGAATGGGTCCGGTCCGATCCACGATGCCCCGGGAGGAAATGACCTCGTCGATGATCCCGTAGTCCACCGCTTCCTGGGCTTCCATGACGAAATCTCGGTCGGTGTCGGCATGGATCCGATCGATGGGCTGGCCGGTGTGACGGGCCAGGATCTCTTCCAGCAGGTCCCGCATCCGGAAGATCTCCTTGGCGGCGATCTCCAGATCCGTCACCTGTCCGTAGCCCACCTGCCCGTAAGGCTGGTGGAGCAGGATCCGGCTGTGGGGCAGGGCCAGGCGCTTGCCCTTGGTCCCGGCGGCCAGGAGCACGGCGGCGGCACTGGCTGCCTGACCGAGACAGATGGTGGCGATGTCGTTCTTGATGAACTGCATGGTGTCGTAGATGGCGAACAAGGCCGTGATGTCGCCTCCAGGACTGTTGATGTAGATGTTGATGTCCTTGTCCGGATTCTCGCTCTCGAGATGGATCAACTGAGCGCACACCAGGTTGGCGATGGTGTCGTCGATGGGAGTGCCCAGAAAGAGGATGTTCTCCTTGAGCAAACGGCTGTACAAGTCATAAGCCCGCTCGCCCCGGTTGGTCTGTTCGACCACGGTCGGGACGTAATAGTTGAAGGCTTCGAGGTTCATGGCGGGTCCCTTCAGTGGTCGTGCTCTTCGTCGGAAGTTCGGTCATGTGCGTGATGATGATCGTGATCGGCCTCGCTGTGTCCGATCACGTGGTCGCGATCCTGAACTGCGCCCGACGGGTCGACGTATTCGACGCGATGGATCAGCCAGTCGAGGGCCTTGGACTTGGCGATCTCGGCGGCCAGATCGACGAGCGCGTCATTGGCCTCGTACGCCGCACGAATCTGCTCGGCTGTGACCAAGCGGGGCTTCTTCTTCTTGCCACCTGCGGACTGGGACTCGCGCACTGCGGCCTCGTTGCTGCGCAAGGCCATGGTCTCGAACTCGCGGACGATGTCGTCCTCGGTGGCGCTCAAGGATTCGGCGGCAACGATGGCCCGGAGTGCCAGGTCGACTTGCACGGCCTTGCGACTCTGGGGACGCATACTTTCGACGAAGGAGGCTGCGTCCTGGCCGGTGGCTTGGAGCCACTGGCCGAGATCGAGACCCTGCATCTGGAACTGCCTGATGGTGTTCTCCACCCGGCGTTGCAAGTCGGCAGCCACCATGGACTCGGGAAGTTCCACGTCCACCAGACCGACCAATGCATCGGTGACTCGCTCGATGAGCCCGTTGCGCACTTGGTTGAGCCGACCGGTGGCCAAACGCTCGCTGATCGACGTGCGCCAGGCATCCACCGACTCGAAACCATCGATGTGCTCGGCGACCCAGGTGTCGTCGAGCGCTGGCAGAACGAGTTCCTGCACCGCAGTGAGAGTGACTTCGAAATCCGCTGGCTCTTCGGTCCCCGACGGGGTGTCGGTGAATCGGATGACGGCGCCGGCCTTCTGGCCGCGCAACTGATCGTCGAAGGACGGGGCGACCCACTTCTTGCCGACCTCGTAGGACCATTCGTCCACTGCCAAACCGACCACGGGCTCGCCGTCGCGGGTTCCCACCAGATCCACCACGACGAAATCGCCATCGGCTGCCGGCCGATCGACTGTTTGCAGAGTCCCGAGACGCCGGAGTTCGGCCTGCACCACGTCGTCGATCTCGTGCTCCTGCACCGACGTCGCCGGCACCTCGACGCGCAATCCCTGATATCCCGACACGGTGATGACCGGTCGCACCTCGCAGGTGGCGTCGAACTTGACCGTACCGGTCGATTCACCGTCCACGATGGTGATGTCCGGGGAGGCGACGATGTCGACATTGTGTTCGCGCACTGCTTGCGCCAGGTACTGCGGCACCCCGTCCCGAAGGGCTTGTTCCCGGGCCGCCGCCGAACCGATACGAGCCTCGAGGACTTTGCGCGGTGCCTTTCCGGCCCGGAAACCGGGCAAGCGCACCTCACGGGCGATCTTGTCGAATGCCGCCTCGATGTGCTGGGCGAATTCTTCTTCGTCCACCTCGACCGAGAGTTTCACTCGATTGCCGTCCAGCGCTTCACACGTCGTCTTCACAGGGATGGAAGTCTACCTGTGGTGTCGCACCGGGAACCCATGGTGAGGCATGATTGGGACATGCCCACTTGGAAACCCCACGCGCTCGCCAAACCCCACGCCGATCAACTCGACCTCCGCATGGGCGATCGCGTGGTGGCCATCGTGGACCTGGCCGACGTGCCGGCCGCGACCCCGGGCAAGGTCATCCTCTCCAATGGCTTCAACTGGCAGCGCTGTCGAGTTCTGTTCGCCAACGGCGTGGAACTCGGTGACCTCGACGGACGTCACATCGCTCCGACCGGCCGGGCGGCCCGGCGAATCGCACGAGCTGCCCGACGTTGACCGCCGACCACTCGCTGCGTCACAGGTTTCCGGCACTGTCCGGTTCCAACGGGTCGTGGGCTCGTTTCGATGGCCCATCGGGAACCCAAATGGTCGACACCGCGCTCGCCGCCATGAACGACTGGATTCGCTCGGGCAATACGGCGGCGGCGGGCGGTCCCTTCGATGCCGCTCAGCGATGCGCTGAACTCCTCGATCACACCCGTTCCCTTCTCGGCCGTCTCTTCGGTGCCGATCCGCGTGGCTTCAGTTTCGGTCCGAACACCACGTCCAACAACATGGCCCTCGCCAACGCCATCGCTGACACCCTCGGGCCGGGTGACACCGTGGTGAGCACCAAGTTGGACCACGACTCGAACGTCATGCCGTGGCGGCGCGCCTGCGCCCGATCCGGAGCTCGCCAGCTGATGGCCGACTTCGATCCGGCCACCGGCGAGCTCCACCCCGAGTCGGTCATCGACCTGATCGACGAGACCACCCGCTGGGTCACCGTCCCGATGACATCGAATCTTCTCGGAACCATGCCGGCCCTGGAGCCGATCATCGACGCCGCGCACCGAGTCGGCGCGCGAGTGTTCGTGGATGCGGTGGCCGCCGCTCCGCATCATCCGATCGACATCGGCACTTTGGATTGCGACGTCCTGGTGACGTCCCCGTACAAGTGGTACGGGCCACATTGCGGAGTCCTGTGGTGCCGCCCCGAACTGATGGACGACCTCGACATCTGGCGCGTCCGACCGGCGGGAGACCACGGTCCGCGCAAGTTCGAAACCGGAATGCCCAATTTCGAAGGCATCGCTGGCACCGCCGCCGCGGCCTCGTTCCTGCTTGAAGAAGATGTGCGTTCGGTTGCCGAGTACGAGAATCGAGTGTTCCAGCAACTCTGGGACGGGCTCGGTCAGATTCCAGGTGTCCGGCGCATCGGCCCGGTTGCCCCGACACTGCGGGCACCGACGGCGGCCTTCACCATCGAGGGAGTCCTCCCCAGTGCCGCGAGTACTCGACTGGCGACAGAGAACATCGCCGTCTGGGACGGCCATGCTTACGCCGTCGAAGTGGTCGAACATCTCGGGTTGGCCGACACTGGAGGCGTCATCCGTGCCGGCGTGGTGCGCTACATCGAATCCGGCGACGTCGACCGTCTGCTTCGGGGTGTCGCCCGACTCGCCGACGATGCCCGCCGGTGACGATCACTCGGGAGCGGAGTCCTTCGATCGCGAGAATTCGAGTCGCGTGGCGAAGACCGCCGCCTCGGTTCGGTGCTCCATGTCGAGTTTGGCCAACATGTTGCTGACGTAGTTCTTGACGGTCTTCTCCGCCAGATGCAATCGCTGGCCGATCTGCCGATTGGTGCACCCCTCGGCGATCAGGTCGAGAATCTTGCGCTCCTGATCGGTGAGTCGGGCCAGTCGCTCATCGTCACTCCCTGAGCCGGACTCGTCAGTCGAGAAGTCGGTAGGTCTGCAGCCATTGTGAGCGCGCTGACTCGAAGTGCTCGGGCGCAACCGGAGGCGACATGAAGTACCCTTGGGCCGTGTCGCATCCGAGATCAAGGATCGTGCGCCACTGATCAGCGGTCTCGACGCCCTCGGCGATGACGGTCAGATTCAACGAGTGCCCGACCTCGATACTCGTTCGCACCAAGGGGTCGGGCTCACGTGAAGCGTCGCTGATGCGGTGCACCAAGGTCCGGTCGATCTTCAACTCCGTGAAGGGCGCCACCAAGAGCCGCTCGATGTTGCTGGTGCCGGTCCCGAAATCGTCCACGGCCAATCGAAATCCGGCGAGCCGCAACCTCGTGAGAATCGACAACGACGGTGTCACGTCGGTGATCGGCGCAGTCTCGGTCACTTCGAACGTCCACGCCGTCGCCGGCGCAACGCGCGTGAGGGTTCGTGTGGCCCGACGGGGAAGTTCCTCGTCACCCAGATCCAGAACGGAGACGTTCAGAGACACGTCCGGGAGGGCCGCGAGAACCGGATGGTGTTCGCGATCTCGGGCAGCCATCGACATCACGTTGTCGAGGAGTTGGCGCGTCGCGCTCTCGCGCTCGATGATGGCCACCAAGGCCGACGGAGGCACCGAACCATGTTCGGGATGGTTCCATCGGACCAGAGCCTCGGCCCCGCACACCTCGCCGGTGCCCATTTCGATCTTGGGCTGATACGCCAAGTGCAGGTATCGCTCGTCCAACAGCAGCTCCGACCCGAGCAACACTTTGGGTCCCGTCGGATCCAGAGGTTGGGTGGCCGGCGACCACTCACCCATGGCGTCTCGGAGCACCTCGAGTGAGAACGGCTTGGCGAAGGTTCCGATGACCCGCAATTTGTGCAGTTCGGCGATGCGACCAGCGGACTCGAGAAGGGACTGATCGGCACCGCTGACCAGGATGATCGGCAGACCGCGATGCGAGGTCCCGAGCGCTCCCATGACCTCGATGCCATCCACCAGACCCAAGGACAGATCCAGGACGACCAGATCGAATCGACCATGTATGGCGTTGTCGATCTCATCGGGTGTGCTGGCCGACACTGCCTCGAAACCCGCCGACTCGGCGACGGTGACGATGAGTTCGCAAATCGCTTCCTCGTCGTCGATGACCAGCAGTCTCGGAAGTCGATCAGTCATCGGACTCCCCCGCAGGCTCTGGCGCAGTGGGGACGCCGTCTCGAGGTTCTTCTGCGATCAGAGGGGACAGAGCAGCGTGGAGATCCTCCCTCGAGAACGGCTTGGCCAGGGTGAGTTCTCCCAGTTCCTGGAGTTCGCGCATACTGCTCGAGAAACCGGTCATGAACACAACGGCCATCTCGGGCACGATGGCCGTACCCAGCCGGGCCAACTCGATTCCGTCGAGTTCTTCGCCGAAGTTCGCATCGGACACCAGAACATCGGGTTCGAATTCCTCGATCAATTCGAGAGCACTCTTCGGAGACGTGGCGAAGCGAGCGTCGATACCCATGTCGATCAGCCAGGAAGCCACCATCTCGGCCAGCGACTGTTCGTCGTCGGCCACCACCACCCTGCGTCCGGCTCGGCGCTGGACGACCGCCGGGCTTGGAGTGGCTTCGCCAGTGAAACGCGGAAGCACCAGAGTGACCGTGGTTCCTTGTCCCGGTCGGCTTTCGAGAAAGGCGGTCCCGCCGCTTTGTTTGGCGAAGGCGTACACGGTGGCCAGACCCAAACCGGTTCCACTTCCGGCGCTCTTGGTGGTGAAGAAGGGCTCGAAGGCGCGCGCCACCACCTCGGCGGGCATGCCCGCACCGTCGTCGGCCACCGACAACTCGATCATCGCCGGATCCTCGGCGAGCCGCCCGGTGATCGTGAGGGTCCCTGTCGGACCCATGGCGTCGCGGGAGTTGAAGGCCAGATTCAGAATGCAACTCGACAGACGTCCCGAATCGACCATCAACTGCAATCCAGGATCCTCGATGTCCACCTCGACACGTCGCCCCGCCCCCAACGCTTGTCGGACCAACGGCAGGAGACCCTTGACCAGGTCGGCCAGCGAGACGGCGCTTTCTTCCAACGGCTGACTGCGGGCCACCGCCAGCAGCGACTTGGTGATCTCGGCCCCTCGTTCGACCGCCGACATCGACCGCGAGACGAACTTGGACAACTTGTCGTCCTGGGAGATGGTCTCGTTCATGGCCATGAGTTGCAAGTTTCCCAGGGTCACGAACAGTAGGTTGTTGAAGTCGTGGGCCAGACCTCCGGCCAGCGCGCCGAGCGACTCCATGCGCTCCGACTGGGCCGATCTCATGGCCAGGTTCCGCCGTTCCGTGGCATCCACGGCGTGCAGGAACCCCACTCGCACATCGTCGGCGCTCTCGACGGGATACGTCTCGATCTCCATGATCCGCATGCCGAGGTCACCGTTGTCTTCAGCCAGTTCGGCGTGACCAGGTCGGCCCTCCAGTGCGGCCCGCATGGCATCGCGGACCAGCCACTCCCGTCCGGAATCGGCCTCCAATCCGAAGAGCGTCCCGACGGGGAGGCCGGGAATCGACTCGGAGTACTTGCTCCTGATGGACTTGTTGGCCGTCAGCACTCGGCACTCGTCGTCGAAGACGACCGAGATCCCGGGTGTGGCGTCGAGAGCGGCCTCCAACAGCGACTCGCGACGTCGACGCTCCAGGGACATCGTGAACTGCGAATCCGCTCCTCGCAGCAGCACCGCCAGGATGGCCGCACCGAAGAAGGCCTCGAGTCCGAGAATCAGCGCCATGACTCCGGGATCGGTTCCGAACGTCGACGTCGGTCGGGCCGTGAACCGATACTGCTGATCCCCGATGGCGAAGTCGGACGAGGCGGATCGACCACCGCCCGCGGACCCGTCGCCGGCGAAAGCGACTTCGCGTCCGGCGATGACGCGATCGAGGCGTAGGGCCACGTCGGCGACATCGTCCAGGCTTCGCTGCCGTCCGGCATCGATGAGGGATGGAACGTCGTAACCGAAGATCACGAACCGACTCGGTGCCGCCGAATCGTTGAGAGGCAACGGCGAGGCGAAGAGGATCAGCTGGGTGGTCGGCTCATCGAGAGTCGCAGGTTCGACCGCCACCAACTCCCGGCGGCTCGACGAGACCAGCGCCACGTCGATGTCGTCCAGGACGTTCGTCACGACGGACACGTCCAATCCTCGGTCGGGCAAGGCCAGGGCCTCGACGACGGTGGCTCCATTGGTATCGATCGACAACAGGGCCGCCACGGCCATCGTGGAGCGCGTCGACGCGAAGGATTCGAATTCCGGGGAGAAACGCGTCGGATCGGCCGCCAGAGCATCGGCCACGGCATCGAATTTGACCGATGCCAGCGTCAGTTCCGTTCCGACCTCTTCCAAGAAGACCGACCGCGCCACCTCCGCGACTCGGTCGAGGCGATCCTGGTCGCGTTGTTCTCCGATCTGTCTGGTCACTTGGACCGCGGCCAAGGTCATGATGACCACGACCAACGGCGCGACGAATTGCCCACGCTCGAGCGAGGATTCACCGGCCGAACGTCGGACTCCGAGAAGTCCGGCGAGACCACCAGCGATCGCCACTCCGATGGAGAGCGCGAGCGCCGACGGAGGATCGTCCAAATCGACCATCCGGGCGAATCCGGCCTCGAGCGATCCGCCGATCACGGCGATTCCGATCAGCGCCCCAACGAATTCCATCATTCGACGGGCGGGAAGCAAAGGTCTGCGAACGTCGAAGGCCCGGCCGAGCACGAACGTCAGGGCCCAGATCTCGGCGACCGCAATCGAGCCGGCTGCGATCGCAGTCGACCAGGGGCGGTCGAAGACCAGAGGCTCGATCAGCGCATGTCCGAGAGCGACGACCGATGCCGCGGCCCAGCCGACCCGTCGGCCCCCGAGCAGCATCGCCAGTACGGCGGCGGCCACTCCCAGCCGGACGTCGGTCCAACCAGCCAGCGATGGCCAGAGAACGAGTGCCGTGAGGACGCAGACCCCCGCGGTCACCCCCCATGAGGAGACGGGGTTCCCCTGCTCCACGGAGGATTCAAGGGGTCGTGTCATAGTCAGTGTCGGCATTCACGGATGCGCTGATCGTAACCCCCGACGAGATTTCGTCCGATCATTTCATCCATGCCGAGGCCCTAGGATGATCCGGTCCGGGGAGTGGCGCAGCGGTAGCGTTCCTGCTTTGGGAGCAGGCGGTCGGGAGTTCGAATCTCCCCTCCCCGACCATGAGGTGATGGTCGTGTGGCAGAGTGTCGGCATGAGCATCATGACCGAACCCGTCCATTCCCTGTCCGGCGAGCCGACCACATTGTCCGCCCTCGCCGGCAAGGCACTCCTCGTCGTCAACGTGGCCAGCAAGTGCGGGCTGACGCCGCAGTACACGGCCCTGGAGGCCCTCCAGGAGAAGTACTCGTCCCGCGGTTTCGCGGTCGTCGGCTTTCCCTGCAATCAATTCGGTGGTCAGGAACCGGGAACCAGCGAGGAGATCGCCACCTTCTGCTCCACCACCTACGGCGTGACCTTCCCGATGATGGAGAAGATCGACGTCAACGGGCCGAACCGGCACCCGATCTATCGGGAGCTGGTCGAGGTGGCCGATGCCGAAGGAGTGTCGGGCGACATCCGCTGGAACTTCGAGAAGTTCGTCCTGGCAGCCGATGGCACGATCGTGGCTCGCTTCTCCCCGATGATCGCACCCGACGATCCGAGCCTGGTCGCCACCATCGAAAAGATCCTGCCCCGCTGAACTCCGTGACCCGCCCCTGACGGACGGACACAAAATCAGTGACCCGCCCCTCACGGGGCGGGTCACTGCACTTCCGGGATTGTCGGAGGTCAGCTCTCGTAGAGAGTGATCAGACTTCCGACATCAGTGAACAACTTGGTTTCGGCGTCGTACTGAACGATCTGCAGTGACTCCGACATGAACCGATCCTCGATTCCTGACATCTTCATGCGCACACCCTCCCGGGTGAGCGAGCCAGCCACATCGAGACTGCGGGCGGCATTGATGATCGAGGCCCGGGACAGAACCCCCGACTCAAGGGCCTTCTTCAGGATGGCCACGGTCATTTCAGCCGTGTGCCAACCCGCTCCAGCGGTGGTGATGATGTCGGACTTGCCCAGGGACTCCATGTAGGCGATGTACTCGGCCACGGCCGGCAGGGCAGCCGTGGTCGGATCCAGAACATCGACCAAGTTGCTGGCGGTGTAGATCCCGTCAGCCGCCGCACCAGCCAGGTCGAGGATCAACGACGAAGCGCAAGTGGCCGTCACGAAGACCTTGGGATCCCAACCCGGGTTCGCCGCCTTGGCGTTGGCCAGTTCCGAGAGGAAGGTGGCGCAACCGGCCCCGAGCGGAATGGCAAAGATGACCTCGGGTGCCTTCGTGGCAATCGAGTTCACCTGGGCGGTCGGCGGAGCGGACTCCGTGGCTTCGATGGTCTGTTCATCGACGATGGTCAAGTTGAACTCCGGAGCGATCTCCTCGAAGGCATCGATGTAGGCCTGACCGAACTCGTTGTTCACCGAGAACAACCCGACGTTGGCACCATCCGGGAACTGCTCTCCCATCAATGTGGCGTAAGCCTTCGATTCGACGTCGTAGGGAATCAGAATTCCCGTGGTCCACGGATAATTCTCGGCATCGCCCCAAGCTGGTGCACCCGTGAGAGCCAACAGCTGCGGGAAGCACTCCTCGTTGAGGATGTCGCGAACGGCCAAGTTGTTGGACGTTCCGATGATGCCGGAGAAGAGATGTGCCCCGCCGTCCAATGACTTTTCCACCGCGGCTGGCGTGAGATCCTTGTTGTACTGGTCGTCCTCGATAGCGACTTCGATCGTGATGTCACCGAGAAGCTTCTTTTCGTTGGCGTACTTGATGTAGGCCTCGAAACCATCCTTGACCGGAGCGAATGCGATGGCTGCGACACCGCCGGAGAGCGGCATCGCGCTGCCGATCTTCACCGTGCCCTCGATGGGGGCATTGGCGGCGTCGGGATCGACGCAGTCATCAGTGTTCACGGCCCAGGCATCGCCGCTCGGCGCTTCGGTGTCCATCGGAGCTTCCGAACCTGACGGAGCTTCGGTGGACGCGGCACTGGTGTCGCTGGATTCTCCATCGTCCCCTCCACAGGCGGCAAAGACGAGCGTGCCGGCTGCAGCAAGGGCCAGGATGCGAGTGGACTTGCGCTTCATGTTCCTCCCCATTCGTGCACCGATCGGTGCGGTGTGATTCCGGACGGCCGAAAACGATTTCGAAGACGAAACCGAATCCCGCTGGCGGACGTGTCGGGCAAAAACTACTGGTCGGCCGGCGTTTGGGCAACGCGGTGACCAGCGGGCTTCGGTACCACCACCACGAAACGGGCGACCGACTTCTTGATCAGTCCCACCAGACCATACGGGGCCAGGAACATGATCACGATCAGAGCGGCTCCGAGGATCAAGGTGGCAGGAGATTGATCCGCCCATCCGAAGAGGAATCCGATGATCCCCGTGCTGTCGGAGCCGAAACCCCGCGTGACATTGTCGAGCCAGACGTAGATCAAGCCGCCGACGATGGGACCCCACAAGCTCCCCGCGCCTCCCACGATCATGATCAACAAGAAGACGATCGATCCCAGGAGAGTGACGTACTGCCCGTCAGGCGTGACCACTCCGGTCCTGAGCGTTGCCAGCACCCCGGCCAGCGAACACAGTGAGGCCGAGATCCCGAAGATCAGAACCTTGGCAGAGGTGATGTTCACACCCATGACCGCTGCCGCCGTTTCGTTGTCACGAATGGCGATCAGCGACCGGCCGAAACGACTCTTCACGATGCCGCGGCACACGAGATAGGTCACCACCAGAGTGATGAAGGCCAGCCAATAAGCGAACACCGCTCGTCCGTCGCGGCCTTTCAGTTCGCCGAGGATGGGCCACACCGGGAGTTCGTCGTATCTGACGCTGTCGATACCTTTGGCTCCACTGGTCAACCACTCCAGCTTCTTCCATTTGACGAGCGTCGGGAACAGCACCGCCACCGCCAAGGTCACCAGGGCCAGGTAGACGCCCTTGATGCGCAATGCGGGCAGAGCGATGACGCACCCCACCGCGAAGGCCAGAACCGCCGAGACGTAGAACGTGTACCCAGGACTCCAGCCGTAGTCCTTGATGAGAATGGCCGCTGTGTACCCGCCCAATCCGAAGAACGCCGAGTGTCCGATGGAGATCTGGCCGGTGAAGCCGAGAACCAAGTTCAGCGACATGGCGGCGATGATCAGGACGAAGGCATCGGAGAATTGGCCGATCCGGGCGGTGGACAACTGTGTCGGAATCCCGATGACCACGAGAGCGATGAGAGTCACTCCGACGATCCGCAAGGTCCAGTGCCGGGAAGAGCCCTCTTTGATCCTGATCGGTCGCGTCATGCCCATCACACTCTCTCCACCTTGGTGGACCCGAAGAGTCCGGCGGGCTTGAAGAGCAGCACCACGAAGATGGTGATGAGCGCAACGGCCAGTTTCAGTTCCTGACCGATCCATCCCGGAAAG
This sequence comes from Actinomycetota bacterium, assembly GCA_046082625.1. Classification (GTDB taxonomy): domain Bacteria; phylum Actinomycetota; class Acidimicrobiia; order Acidimicrobiales; family Ilumatobacteraceae; genus Casp-actino8. The sequence goes on from JBJTYE010000081.1 coordinate 12,124, forward strand.
TACCCGGCAGCCAGTTGTTCACCGACGCCGATCGACAACCCGGCGATGACCGCTCCACCCGGAGAGTCGAAGCCACCGAGAGTGGCCGACGCCGACGCATAGATGAAGACCGTGAACATCAGTCCCGCCGTGATCTCACCGACGATTCCTCCGAACAAGGCGCCCGACAAGGCTCCCATGGCACCGGCGATACCCCATGAACTGGCCAGCACCAGCCCGGTCGGGATCCCTGCCAAACGAGCCGACTCGGGATTACTGGCCACCGATCGCATGGCCAGGCCGAATTTCGTCTTGGCGAAGAGCAGGAAGAGCAGACCCATCAAGGCGAGCGCCACCACCAGCACGCCGATGTACTCGTACCGCCACACTGCCCCGAAGATCCTGACGAAATCATTGGGTTCGTCGGGGAAGAGGCTCGGCATCTGTTCCGGTGGGAGGTTGCCCCAGATCATGGCGGCCAAAGAGTTCAGTCCCAGGAACAGAGCGATCGACACCACGAAGACGCCCGACTGGGATTTCTTCGACACTCCGCGTACCAGGGACACCTCGACGCCGGCACCGAGCGCGAAGCCGGTGATCATGCCCAGGATCACCGCCAGTACCAGCGGCACCCCCCAGGCGTTGTACTGCCAGATCATGAAGGTACAGAACATGGCCATTTCGCCCTGGGCGAAATTGAGATGTCCGGTGCCTCGGAAGGTGACCACCAATCCGAGCGCCAACAGCGCATAGATGGACCCGAAAGACAAGCCATCGAAGATGTATTGGAAGAGTCGTTCCATGTCAGGCCCCCAAGTACGCCTTACGGACACTGTCATTGCGAGACAAGTCCTCAGCCGAACCCGAGGCCACCACCGAACCCGTCTCCAACAGATAGACGCGGCGAGCCACCTTCAAGGCCAAGTTGGCATTCTGTTCGACGAGCAGCACCGACAAGCCCTCGTCCTGGTTCAGTGCGCGAATAACACCGAACAATTCCTGGGTGATCAGCGGGGCCAAGCCGAGACTCGGCTCGTCGCACAGGAGCAGCTTCGGTCTGCTCATGAGGGCCCGGGCGATGGCCAACATCTGCTGCTCACCGCCGGACAAACTTCCGGCTCTCTGAGAGCGGCGTTCCTCGAGACGAGGAAAGAGCGAGAACCACCTTTTCATGTCCGGTTCCGGGTCGTCCGAGCGGACATAGGCCCCGACGCGGAGGTTGTCCTCGACCGTGAGTTCGGCGAACGTGCCTCGCCCCTGGGGAACGTGCGCCATTCCCATTCGGACCAGCGATTCGGCGCTCGCTCCCGAAATGTCCTGATCGCGAAACCTGACGTTGCCTTGGCGCGGAATCATGCCCGAGATGGCGCGCATGGTGGTGGTCTTGCCGGCTCCGTTGGCACCCAGAATCACCACGATCTCGCCCTCGGAGACCTCGAGGTCGATGCCATGGAGGACTTCGAGGGGTCCGTAACCCGCCCGCAGTCCGGACACCGAGAGCAAGCTCACGCCTCCACCCCCAGATACGCCTGGATCACCTTCGCGTCGTTCTGAACTTGGGACGGCGTGCCTTCGGCGATCTTGCGACCGAACTCCATGGCCACCACATGATCGGAGATCTTCATCACCATCGACATGTGATGCTCGACCAACAACACGGTGAGATCGAATTGCTCGCGGATCCCCACCACGGTCTCGCCGAGTTCGTCCACTTCACCGTGGGTGAGTCCGGCCGCCGGCTCGTCCATGAGCAGGAACCGTGGACGAGCCGCCAGAGCGCGAGCGATTTCCAGACGCTTGAGCGTGCCGAACGGGAGGCCCATGGCCGGACGGAAGGCCAAGGCCCCGAGCCCGAGCTGATTCAGGAGATCTCCAGCCCAATCCCGGACTTCGCGATTCTCCTTGGCCGCACCGAGCCTGAGGATGGACCGCACGAAGCCGATCCGGCCCTGGCTGTGAGCGCCGACCATCACGTTCTCGAGCAGAGTCATGGTCGGAAAGAGCGCCAGGTTCTGGAAGGTGCGGGCGATGCCCAACTTGGCGATGCCATGAGCCGGGACCTCGAGGAGATTCCGGCCCTCGTAGGTGATGGACCCATGCGTCGGGTCGTAGATCCGACTCACGACGTTGAACATGGTCGTCTTGCCCGCGCCGTTGGGCCCGATGAGACCGCAGATGTGACCGCGCTGGATGGAGAACGACAGCCCGTCCAGGGCCACGATGCCGCCGAAGGTCACGGTCACATCGGAGACGTCGAGCACGGTCGTCCCGGGCCCGCCGCGGAACATGGATGACGGATTCTCCTCCGTCGATGTCACTTCTGCCTCCCCCGCAATGTCACGACGATCGTGGAAAAACTAGCACCCGGTCAAATGGGACCAGCAATGGATCACCGTTTCGAGGCGCACCACCCGTGCGGAGATCCGTTGTTCACTGCGCAGTGGTTCGATCCCGAACGCGCCAGTACACTTCGGGGCGCAGATCGCGGGTGTAGCTCAATGGCTAGAGTTCCAGCCTTCCAAGCTGGCTATGCGGGTTCGATTCCCGTCACCCGCTCGAATTCGGAGGCCCCGCCGTCAGGTGGGGCCTCTGCATTCGATTGGGTCACACGTCGGGAATCGGGAGGAGCGCAGCGACGGCTCCCGTCACCGGGATTCTTTGGCGGCTTCCCGAATCGAGCCGGCGGCGTAGAGGAACCCTCCGGCCACCACGATGAAGAAGATGACGCCGCCGAATGCGAAGAGTGCACCCTGGCCCATGTCAGTCTCCCTTCCTCTGGGTCACGACGAGGAAGGCACCCAATGCCAGGATCGACGGCACCCACGTCCCCACGTAGATGCCGTTCAACTTGTCGTCCAGCTCGCCATCGTTGGCGAAGAACAACCAGACACTCATGGCCAAACTCGCCAGAGCGGCCACCAGGATTGTCAGACGGAGTATCGCAATTGGTTTCATGCCTCTTGCTATCACGCCGAGGCGAACCCGTCGGTGATGCTCACGTGCGGAGTTGCCCTCGCGTGGAGTCAGAGCAGCCGGCGAACGGCGACGATGGCGTCCTTGCTCGGGATCGACCTGATGCTCACGGTCTTGCCCGGGCTCAAGGCCTCGATCATCTGTGTGGCGCTGATGGCGATGGCCACGTGGCCGATCTGCGAGGTGTTCCCTCCCGAGTAGGTGAAGATCAGGTCACCCGGCTGGATGGACGTCGTACGCCAGTCCACGGCGGTGCCGAGCAGTGCAAGGGCCCGGCTCTGGTGCGGCACCGAGATCCCGATCTTGGCGAAACTGGCCCGCACCAATCCGGAGCAGTCGTAGCTGTTGGGACCGGCGGAACCGAAGAGGTAGGGCTTGCCGAGCTGGGCCTTGGCGAAGGCGATCATGGTCTGAACCCGCGTCGACGGCGTGGCCGCGCCGATCGGAAGATTGATGGTCTGGCCGGGATGGATCACCGAGGACCTGGTGAACCCGTTCACCTGGAGCAACGCCTCGAGGGACACCTTGGCCTTGGCGGCGATGGCGATCAGCGAGTCACCGGGCTGAACCTTGTACGTCTCCAACTTCTGCGCTGCGGTCTGACCACTCGTCGCGGTCACCGACGTCGACGATGCAGCCGTCACGGCCACCTGCGGGACGATGGCGCCGCTCGGCAAGGTGATGACCTGGCCCGGATGGATGACCGAGGACTTGGTGAAACCGTTCACCTGGAGCAGAGCGGTCAGGGAGACCTTGACGCGGGCCGCGATGGCCGTCAGCGAATCGCCCCTGCGCACCGTGTACTTGTTGGAGGCCGCGGGGGCGGCGTTGGAGCCGGGCATCACCGCGTGATCCGGAAGTTTGATGACCTGGCCCGGAAGAATCACGGACGATTTGGTGAAACCATTCGCCGTCAGCAGATCGACCAGCGAGATCTTGGCGCGAGTGGCGATGCCGAACAGCGAGTCGCCCTTCTGGACGGTGTAGGTCAGCCCCTTCGACGTGACGACAGTCGGAACACGAGCCGAGGTACTGGCCATGGCTCCCGGCGCTCCGACGACGCCGAGGGCTGCCGCCGAGCACAACGAAATCAGTGCAGTACGAGCGAGAATCTTGATGGACTTTTTCACGAAGAGATCTATCGGCCCCCCGGAACGTCATCTTGAGCAATTCTTCCGAAGTGCCCGACCGGACTCGAAAGACTTCGTCACCAGGGACTTCTTCCACCCAGGAATTCGTGGTCGCTGTGTCCTGTGCCACGATGAACCGGTGGGAGCTGTGGACGGTTCGAACGGACCGCGTGTGACGCGGGTCATCGGTGTCTACAACGCCGAGGGAACCCCGATGGGAGAACTCCAATATCTCTGGCGTCGAACATTCTCCGGAGAGCACTGCGCACTGTGTGACATCACCCACGGCTCATTGCGCCGTCGACCGGATTGGGACCGTTGCGCATCGGCCTTTTCCGAACGGCGAGGTCTGGCAATAGCCCTCTTCCACCTCGACGATGCACCCGTTTCGATCACTGGACACTTCGACTTCGCCGCTCCATCGGTGTTCTTCGAGACCTCGGACGGCAACGTGGTGCGGGTCATGGGACCCGAGGATCTCGCCACCTGCGACCACTCCCCCGAGGCGTTGTTCGCCGCGCTCGACCGGGCATTGGATCTCCGCTCATGATCGTGGTCTCCGGAATGAGCGATCGCCTGCCCCTCGGGGAGGTCGGTGACTACGCCCAGCGCGTCGAACGGCTCGGCTTCGACGCCCTGCAGATCCCCGAGACAATCCACGATTCGATGGCCGTGGCCTTGCTGGCACTCGAGCACACCACGACCCTGAGGGTCCAGACCAGTCTGACCTTGGCGTTTCCGCGTAGCCCGATGTTGCTCGCGCTGCAGTCCTGGGATCTCTCTCGCTTCAGCGGGGGACGATTCGACCTCGGACTCGGAACCCAGATCAAGCAGAACATCGAAGGACGTTTCGGTGTGCCGTGGACGGATCCGATCCAACGCATGTCCGACTACGTGGACGCGGTCCGAACCTGTTGGAGAAGTTTCCAGACTGGCGAGCCGCTTCGTGTCTCGACGACGAACTACACCCTCGATCGTCTCCAGCCCTTCTTCAATCCGGGTCCACTCGACCACGCACCGCCGGAGATCCTCCTCGGAGGCGTGAACGAACGCGCCATCGACCTCGCCTGCCGCACCGGCGACTGGTTCGTCACGCATCCGACGAACTCCCATCCCCGCTTCCTCGCCGCCGATGTGCTGCCTCGACGACGGGCGCCGGAGGACGACATCGGTCCGCTCACGATCGCAACGGCCAGCCCCCTCATCACCGGTCCGACCGATGCCGATGTCCGGCGCAGTCTCGAGGAGCAACGCGCCGTGCTGGCATTCCTCTACTCCACACCGGCCTATCGACGTACGCTGGAACTCTTCGGTTGGACCGACGTCGGCGAGGCTCTGCAGCGAGCGACTCGCGAAGGTGCGTGGAACCGCCTCGGCGAGCTTCTCACCGACGACATGATGACGACACTGCTGCCCATGGGCACGTGGTCGGATCTTCCTGGCATCCTGGCGGAGTGGTATCGCGGGCTGGCTCAGGCCATCCTCGTCCAACCTCCGGCCCCCGGACGCGACGAGGAATTCATGGCGATGATCGCCGACATTCGCCGAATCACGTGACGATGGCGTCGATGTAGTCGATCAACTCTTGGTCGTCCAGGCTTCCCTGGACCCGCGTGGTGCCACCGTCGGCATCGATGAAGACCCAGGCTGGTTGCGAGGGCACGCCGTAGCGGGCGAAGACCTCGCCACTGGGATCGACGATGTTGGGGAACGTGAGTCCGTGTCGCTCCACGAAGGCTTGCATCGCATCGCGTGAACCGTTCCAGGCGACACCGATGAAGGTCACCGATCCGCCGGCTGCTCGTCCGTAGATGGAGTTCGCCTCCTCGACCGAGGGGGCTTCAGCGTTGCAGGAACTTCAACCAGGGGCCCAGAACCAGAGCACCACCGGCCCGTCGATGGCCTCGATGTCATAGGACAGGTCGACCAGCACATCGGCAGGTGACGCCAGAGCCGACGTCGTGGAGGCGGCCTGGGTCGTGGGGGAATTCACGGCGACGGTCGTCGTGCTTTCGGCGACGGACGACGGACTCGTTACATCCGGAATGTCCGAGGAGGCCGACTCGCCGCCGCAGGCCCCGAGCACCAGCGCGCCGGAGGCGAGGAGGAGAACGATGCGCCGGCTCACTAGATGCGCTCCTCGGTGCGACCTCGGTCGGGTGGAACGGTGGCAGCGATCGCCGTCGATCGGGAGGCATTGGTCACGATGGCCACACCGACGAGAATAACCGGAAGTGCCACGGCCATGTTGGCCGACAGCGACTCACCGCTGAACAGCACTCCCAACAGGACGGCGATGGCCGGATTCACGTAGGCATAACTCATGGCGAGTGAGCCCGACACGTTGCTGATCAAGTAGGTGAAGGCGGTGAAGGCCACGATGGAACCGAAGACCACCAGGTAGATGAGGGCGAGGGCACTACGCGCACTCGGCACTCCGATCTCCTCGGTCAGTACCGCCGAGAGCACCATGTAGACCACGGCCGCGGCCGCCATCTCGATACCGGTGGCCATGAAGCCCTGGGGCATGTCGATTCGTCGACTGAGAGCCGATCCGAAACTCCAGGACACGCAGGCCACGAACACCAGGAGAATTCCGCTCCAAGAGCCGGACAATCCGTCGTCCGACATCAGCACCACGACCCCGCCGAGACCGACCAACATGCCGATCCATTCGACGCGCCGCGGCCAGGTACGCCACAACCCTCCCCAGAGCGACATGAGCATCGGTTGAATGGCGATGATCGTGGCGACCAGACCGGTATCCACGCCGCGGTCCTCGGCCACCGTGACCATGCCGAGACCCCCCACGAGGAGAAGAACACCGATCAGACAGGCATTGCGGACCTGTGAGCGGGTCGGCCAGGGTGTTCGGCGCGCCCGGAGCACCACCAACATGGCCACCGACGCCAGAACGAATCGACTGCCCTGCATGAAGAAGGGCGGCATGGTTTCGAGGCCGATCTTGATTCCGAGATAGGTCGAACCCCAGATGATCCACACTGCGGCGAGGGCCAGGAGCACCGT
>JBJTYE010000082.1:0-3565 GCA_046082625.1 Actinomycetota bacterium
CTGGACCGCCTCGAAGGCCACGTCTCCGACGATGCCGGCCTCGGTCCGGGAGATGCCCACGTCCACCACCGCTGCTCCCGGTTTCACGAAGTCCGGGGTGATGAGTCCGGCCTGTCCGACGGCTCCGATGAGGATGTCGGCTTCCCGGCACACCGTGGCCAAATCGCGGGTGCGGCTGTGGGCGATGGTCACCGTGGCGTCCACTCCCTTGCGGGCCAGGAGCAGCGCCAAGGGGATCCCCACCAACATCGACCGCCCCACCACCACGGCTCGCTGGCCGCTGGTGGGCACGCCGTATCGCTCGAGCAGACGCACCACTCCCATGGGCGTGCATCCGACCAGTCCGGGCAGACCGCGCACCAGACGTCCCATCGATTCCGAGGTCAGCCCGTCCACGTCCTTGTCGGCCGGGATGAGCGCCAGAATCGCCTCTTCGTCGTAGCCCGCCGGTAACGGACTCTGCACCAGGATCCCGTGGACGGTGGGATCCGCGGCCAAGTGCTTCACTATGTCGGCCACGGCGGCCTGTCCGGCCCGGGCATCCAGAACTTCGTTGCGGCTGATCATTCCGGCCTTGGCTGCTTGAACGTGTTTGTTGCGGACATAGCGCTGGCTCGGCCCGTCGTCACCGACCAGCACCGTGGCCAGACACACCGGTGGTGAGCCGGCAGCGGAGATGGTGGCGGCCAGATCGGCCACCATCTCGTCCCGAAGGCGGTTCCCGTCCATGAGGATCGCCCCACCCGGGGTGCGATCCGGCGACGTGGTCGGCGACCCCTGGGGTTTCATGAGGGGAAATGCTACGGCGGTCCGTGACGGCCTAGCCTGCCGGTATGACTCAACCTTCGTCCCCCTCCGTCGCGCCGGCCTCCGGCCGACTCGGAGTCCTGACCGTCGGACTCGGCGCGGTGGCCTCGACTCTCATCGCCGGAGTGGAACTCACCAAGCGGGGCCTCGGCCTGCCGATCGGCGCCCTGACCCAGATGGGCACCATCCGCCTGGGCAAGCGGACCGACGATCGCACCCCCTTGATCAAGGACTTCGTCCCCTTGGCCGCCCTCGAGGACATCGTGTGGGGCGCCTGGGACGTCTTTCCGGACGATGCCTACGTGGCCGCCAGCCGAGCCGGAGTTCTGGAAAGTGGCAAGCACATCGAATCCGTCAGCGATGCCTTGCGCGACGTCCGGCCCATGCAGGCCGCCTTCGAGCGCAAGTACGCCCGCAACCTGGACGGGAACCACATCAAGCCCACCTCGTCGAAGCGGGCCATGTTGGAAGCCATTCGCGAGGACATCAACCGCTTCAAGGAAGAGAAGAAGTGTGACCGCCTGGTGATGATCTGGTGCGCCAGCACCGAGATCTTCATCGAACCGGGTCCGGCCCACATGGATCTGGCGTCCTTCGAAAAGGCCATCGATGCCAACGACGAGACCATCTCTCCCTGCCAGTTATACGCCTATGCCGCCCTCTTGGAGGGAGTCCCCTTCAACAACGGCGCCCCCAACCTGGCCGTCGACGCGCCAGCCCTGCGCCAGTTCGCCACCGATAAGAACATCCCCATCTCGGGCAAGGACTTCAAGACCGGCCAGACCCTGATGAAGACCGTGCTCGCTCCCATGTTGAAGGCCCGCATGCTCGGACTGCAGGGGTGGTACTCGACCAACATTCTCGGCAACCGCGACGGAGAGGTTCTCGACGCCCCGGAGAACTTCAAGACCAAGGAAGAGTCGAAGTTGGGCGTGCTCGAGGACATCTTGCAGCCCACCAAGTATCCCGATCTCTATGGCGACATCTTCCACAAGGTGTCCATCAACTACTACCCGCCCCGCGGCGACGCCAAGGAGGGCTGGGACAACATCGACATCGTCGGCTGGCTCGGCTACCCAATGCAGATCAAGGTCAACTTCCTCTGCCGGGACTCCATCCTGGCCGCGCCTCTGGCTCTCGACCTGATCCTCTTCAGCGACCTGGCCCAACGTGCCGGGATGGGCGGCATCCAGGAATGGCTGAGCTTCTACTACAAGAGTCCGCAGGTGGCTCCGGGTCTGTACCCGGAACACGACCTCTTCATCCAGCTCACCAAGTTGAAGAACACCTTGCGTTGGATGATGGGTGAAGACGTCATCACCCATCTCGGCCGCGAGTACTACGAAGAACTCTGAACCCGGGTGACGCGCCGCCGCTGGAACCCGCGGAGCTGGGTGAGCCTCTCCCCCAATGGGATCGGCCACACCAAACCGAATCATCTCGCTGAGATGACCCGCGTGGCCGTCAACGTGCGGCGCACGCCGCGCAAGGCCTGGAAGATCCTCAGCCAGGGCGTCTGTGACGGTTGCGCTCTCGGGGTCGCCGGGTGGCACGACTGGACTCTCGACGGCATCCACCTGTGCACGACGCGCCTCAAGTTGTTGGAGATGAACTGCGCACCGGCCTTCGATCACTCGGTGCTCCACGATGTGACCTGGCTCGCCAAGCGCACCGGCACCGAACTGCGCGACATGGGGCGGCTGGCCCATCCGATGCGCCGTCGACGTGGCGACAAGGGCTTTCATCGCATCGATTGGGACGAGGCCTTGGACTCGATCGCCCACGCCATCCGCGCCGCTCGACCCGATCGCGCCGCCTTCTATCTCACCAGCCGTGGTCTCACCAACGAGGTGTACTACGCCGCCGGTAAGGCCGTCCGGGCCATGGGCCTGGCCAATATCGATTCCGCCGCCCGCACCTGCCATGCCCCGTCCACCATCGGGCTGAAGGACACCATCGGCGTGGCCGCCAGCACCTGCAGCCTGCAGGACGTCCTCGAGAGCGACCTCATCGTGCTCTGGGGGACCAACGTCGCCAACAACCAACCGGTCTTCACCAAGTATCTCTACGAAGCCAAGCGCAACGGGGCACGAGTCGTGGTGATCAACCCGTACCTGGAGCCCGGTCTCGACCGCTACTGGGTGCCCTCCAAGCCGGAGTCGTTCCTGTTCGGCACCAGACTCTGCGACCTCCACGTCCCGGTGCGACCCGAGGGCGACGTGGCTCTGGCCAATGCCTTGCTGAAGTTGCTCGTCGAACGCGGCGCCGTCGACTACGCCTTCATCGCCGCCCACACCGAGGGCTGGGACGACCTCGTGCGACATCTCGAGACACTCTCGCTCGACGACCTCCTGCAGGCCGCCGGAATCTTACGCCGCACTCTCGTGCAACTCGCCGATCTCTACACATCCGCCCCATCGGCGGTGCTCATATGGTCCATGGGCATCACCCAACATCGCTACGGAGTCGAAGGCGTGCAGGCCATCGTCAACGTGGCGCTCGCCCGGGGCAACGTCGGTCGCAACGGCGCCGGCCTGATGCCCATTCGCGGCCACTCCGGTGTGCAAGGCGGGGCGGAGATGGGGGCCTATGCCACGGCCTTTCCCGGTGGCGTGACCATCACTCCGGATTCGGCACGAGAACTCGCAGAGAAGTGGGGATTCGGCGTGCCACCCCGACCGGGAATCACCGCTCCCGAGATGGTGCTGGCCGCCGAGAGCGACGCTCTACGTGTTGTTCCTCGACGGCTCCAATTTCT
>JBJTYE010000083.1:0-3791 GCA_046082625.1 Actinomycetota bacterium
TCAACCCGCCGGCGTCCAATTGGTCGTTGTTCTCGATCGTCGGGCGCTTGAACATGAAGGCCACCGAACCGTCGGGCAGATAGATGCACACGGTCATCTCGGCATAGCCCTCGTTGGCCCGGTTCCCCATGCGGAACCAGCCCCCCACCTTGTTGGTCGGGTCGAAGCAGTTGATGTACATGCTCTCGTTGAAATTGGATTCGGGACCCAACTCGTGCATGTATTCGTCGGACGGATCGAGACGTACTCCCATGCGGGTCACCGTAGCCGGTGGGGGCCGAATTCCCGTACGGAGGGTCAAAAGAGCGTGAGCTGTTCCCAGGTGACGGCCACCTCGGTCACCGGCTGCCAGACCAAGCGACGTCGCGGACCAGGTCGGCGCACCTCCATGCGCTCGGGACGCAGCGAGCGGGCAGCCCCGTGGGAATCGTGCACGGTGATGCTCCCGTCCCGTTCCACACACGAGATGCGGCCCACCTGCCACCGACCGCGATCGGCCCGCCGGAAGCGGACTTCTACTCCGGGTACGAGACCGAGATGATGCAGGACTTCGGCTTGCTCCGTCGTGGTCTTGTTGGTCATCGACACTCGCCGTCGTCGATCGTGTTCACGTGGATCTCCCGCCCAGAATCCGGGCCTGCAGTTTGCGCATTCCGGCCAACCAACGGTCTCGATCGGCGGCTTTGCGTTGTTCGAAGTCGGCCACCTGCGGATGCGGCAGGATCAAGAATCTCTCGTCCTCGATGGCGCGGGCCACGACCTCGGCGACCTGGTCGGGCTCCAGGACCTCTCCCGAAGCCCGCACCACATCGGTGGCCGGGCCCGAACCGAAGGAATCTCCCTGCCGCAACATGTCGGTGTTCACGCCCTGCGGGCACAGGCACGACACCGAGATTCCTCGGTCGCCGTAACTGATCGCCAGGGATTCGGCGAACGCCACTGCGGCGCTCTTGGTCACCGAGTAGGGGATCGAGCCGATCTGACTCAGCAATCCGGCGGCCGAGGCCGTCGAGCAGAAGTATCCCGAACCCCGCTCCAACCATCGGGGGACCAAGTACTTGGCCGCCCAGCGATGGGCGTGGACGTTGACGGCGAAGGCCTGATCCCACTCGCTTTCCGGTGTGGTCTCGAGCAGCGTTCCGATCCCGACGCCGGCATTGGCGACGAACAGATCGATGCCATCCCCCTGTCGGCGCAGGAGTTCCTCGGCAGCGGCGACCAGGTCACGATTTCCCGCTTCGGTCGACACATCGGCCACGATGGCCCAAGCTGTGCCCGGACGTCGGCGGTCGAGTTCGGAAGCCAGGGCCTCGAGTTCGGAGCCGAGAACATCCGATACCACCACCCGTGCACCCAGTTCGTGGAAATGTCGGGCCAATCCGGCTCCGATACCCCGGGCGGCTCCGGTGACCACCACTCCCGAGCCGGCGATGCGCATGAGACCAGCGTAACCAGTGCCAGCAGGGCGAGATATTCGTTCGGAATTCTCTCGTCCCCAGCCGAACGTGTGCCTGATGCGACAGGTCGTCGAGCAGTGTCGTCGCAGGGTGACTGCGCCGTCTCACAGGCCGACGATACGATGCACACATTGAACGGTGAGGTGCGTTACCTTCTCCGGAACGGTTCCTCCAGAGCCGGACACCGAGCCGTTTGGAAAGAGGAGTTCCGATGACGAATGTGCAGATCGCCGAAGACATGCCGGACCTGGATTCGGTGGCAACCGGCGGCGTCGCCAGCGACGTCATCGGCGAGGCTCTGTCCATCATCGACATCGCGCTGTCCCAGATGGTCAAGCGAGAGCTGGTGTCCTCGAGCGAGGTCAGCGACCTGTTGCTCGACGTACGCAATCTCCTGACCCGGCAACGCTGAGCGGCGTCGCCGATCAATTGCCGCCGAGGCTCAGCAACTCGGCGAAGGATTGGCTCAAACAGGTCACCAGTTCCTCCGGTCGATCGATGGCGCCGGAATCCATGTTGAGTCCCATGTCGAGGCTTCCGACATGGGACAGCAAGGTCAGGTTGAAGGCCACGCCGGCGAGCGGCCCCACCGGGTAGTTGGCCAGGATCTCGGCACCGGCCACGTACACGGGCAACGGCGTCCCCTTCACGTTCGAGGTGGCGAAATCCACGGTCTGGGACTGCAGGCGCGCCAGTCGAGTGACCACGGCGGTCGGCAGGGTGCCCGACAAGGTGGCGATGGCGTTCAAAGCCAAGGAAGCCGAACCCGAACCTGCCTCTTGGCAGGCCTCGTTCACGAGGTCGAAGCGCTCTCGCAGTTCCATCTCGCCGGTCGGAACCAGCAGGCGCGCCAACGAGAAGGCGTTGGTGGCATCGTCGTGGGAACTCTTGCGAGTGCTGATGGCCATGGATGCCCGGAGGTGATCCACTGGGGATCCCATCTTCCGGTGGTACCGGCCGGCGGCATCGCTGGCCGCCGTCAGCAGGGCAGTGTTGAGTGTTCCACCGAGTGATCGGGACACGTCGCGCATCTCGCGGAAGGGGAATTGGAGGACGTCCAAGCGACGACGCAGCGAACGGTGCGTCCACAGCGGAGACTTCGCCGGCTCGATGTCGGCCATCTGCCCCACGAGGGCCTTGACGGTGTCGATGGTGGCGGCTCCGGTCGAGGAGATGCTCATCGGATCGGCGAGCACTTCGCGGATCTGCTTGACCACTGCCAGGGGAACCTTGAGCGGGCCGGCCAGGAGGTCGCGCCAGAGATCGGCCGAGGAGGCGTCGCTCGAGGCACGATCTTCGGTGGGTTCCGGAGCCGGCGGCTGCGGAGCATCGCGTTCGAAATCGAAGAACTGCAGCGACAACTGCACGCTGCCCTCTCCGTCGGCGATGGTGTGGTGCAACTTCTCCACGAGAGCGGCGCGCCCATCGGCCATCCCCTCGATGACCACGAATTGCCAGAGGGGACGGGTGCGATCGAAAGGATCATTGGTGATCAGGGTGGCCAAGTCCAGCATCTGGCGCAGAGAACCCGGAGCCGGCAGAGCCAGACGCCGTACGTGGTAGTGGATGTCGAAGTCCGGATCGTCCACCCACAGAGGTGGAGTGAGATTGGCCGGCGAGGGTTGGACCCGCTGGCGGAGACGAGGAATGGCCAGGGCGGCCCGCTCCATACGCCGTCGTAGACGATCGATGTCCGGCGCCCGGTCGAGAATCGAGATGTTGGCGAAGGCGGACGAAAGATAGGGATCCTTGTCGAGCCGCCACATCAAGGCCTCGGCATCGGACATCTTGTGATCGAAGCGGATCTCCGTGGCCATGCACTCAGACTACGTTGCGAGGAACATGCAGCCGAACGCCGGAGTCCCCAATGCGACGCGACACCGGCTCGGATGCCTCCTGGCGGCCGGCGGACTCGCGCTGACGGCGGCCTGTGGGGCGATGGATCCGACGGCGAGAGTGCTGCGACTCGATGATCCCTCGAGCGATCTCGATCTGGCCCTCCCCGAGATCACCTGGACCAGCGACATCTGGCAGGTGATGATCTGTCGCGTTCCCACTGACAGCGGAGATCCGATCTATGCCCAAAGTGCCGTCCGTCTGGAGGCCTCGGTGGGCGACATCGTGCAGTCCGTCCGCCCGGTGAGCGACTACTTCGCCCGCTGGTCGGCGGGCCGATACACCCTCGAGTTCGTACCGGGACCGGACCTCGATATCACCGGGACGGCGCAGTCCTGTCTCGACGCTGGACTCGATGCCAGCGATCCGGAGGCCACCGGTGTGGTGGTCATCGCCGATGCACCGCACCGAGATGATCGACCGGGAGGGTGGTCGCAG
>JBJTYE010000084.1:0-8037 GCA_046082625.1 Actinomycetota bacterium
TGCACCACCACGGTTCCACCCTCGCTGCCTTCGGGAAATCCGTGATCGACAGCGTTCTGGAGCAGTTCGGTCAGGACCACCGACAGCGGAGTGGCGATGGTCGCCGGCAAACGTCCCCCGTCACCTTTGACGACGAAACGCACCGGGCGATCCGGAGACTGCAACCCTTCTTCGGCCAAGCGCATCAGCGGGCGGACGATCTCGATGAAGGCCACTTCGTCTCCTGGTTCCCGCGAGAGCGTCTCGTGGACCAGCGCGATGGTCCGAATCCGCCGCACGCTCTCCTGCACTGCGGCCTTTGCCTCTGGTGAGCTCAGCCGCCGAGCCTGCAGTCGGAGGAGCGATGAGATCGTCTGCAAGTTGTTCTTGACCCGGTGATGGATCTCGCGAATGGTCGCATCCTTCGACAGCAGCATTCGGTCCCGTCGGCGCACTTCGGTGACGTCTCGGAGGAGGATCAATCCTCCGGTGACCGATCCCTTGCTCAGGATGGGCAGACACCGCACCAGCAGGGTCACATCGGGGGTCTGGTCGAACTCCTCGATCACCGGTTCCCGACGTTCGAAGGATTGCCGCAACGGGCTGTCGGCGAATCCGAGTTCGCTCAAAGATTGACCGAGGACGTTGGAAGTGATCCCCACCCGATGGAGGGCCGACACCGCATTGGGTGACGCGTACTGGATCACACCGCGTCCATCGAGAACGAGTGCTCCGTCACCGACCCGCGGGGCGGCGCTCAGGTCGGCGGCCCGGCCCGGGAAGGGAAACGACCCGTCGATGATCATGTCGGCGATCCGCTGGAAGATCCCGAGGTAGGTGCGCTCCAGTTCACCTGGTTGACGACTCACCCGGGCCGACCACTCACGAGTCAGGACGGCCACAGGACCCTGCTCACCGCGCACCGGAATGGCCAATACGTGCACCGAGTCGAGGGATTCCTGTTTGGAGAGCTCGCCTTCTCGGATGGCACCGGTGGTGAAGGCCGCGTCGAGGATCGCCGCTTCATCGTCGCTGACCGAAGAGCCCACCAGGTCCGAACGGTAGATCGTCTGTCCGGTGGCCGGTCTGACCTGGGCCGCCACGACCCAGCGGTCATCGGGACGGCGAACGTGGAGAAGCATGTCGGCGAAACAGAGATCGGCCAACATCCCCCATTCGCCGATGAGTTGCTGGAGGTGGGTGGAGTCCTCCTTGGTCACCTTCGCGTGTTGACGGAGGAACTCGGCAAGCGTTGCCATGACGAAGAGTCTGCCCGATGACCGGACTCGGTCCGTGAACCGCCGAGAATCGGCGGTCGCCGATCAGCCCCCGAAACCGATCTTCCGGTCGCCCTCCACCGATCCGATCTCCACGTAGGCGATCTTGGCGGTCGGCACGCCGACGGTTCGGCCGCGCTTGTCGACCAACCACAGCACGTCCACCGCCCCGGACAAAGCGGCTTCGACCTTGGACTTGGTTGCGTCCCGCTCGTCGTCGTTCTGCTCGAGCGAAATTTCGCGCGCCGCCTGGGTGATACCGATCCGAATGTCCACGACGTCCTCCTTGGGCCCACCACTCACTGCAGCGGACGCCCGTCCACCTCCGGCACGCTATCGCCGTCGGACGAACTCGTTCATCAGACCGCGGTGGCGCAGAAGGTATCGCCCTGGGGCAGCGAGGCCATGGTCGACACTTCGGCTTCGCCGTACAGCGCGCGCAACATGCCCTTGACCATTCCGCGGTCGACGGCGCACACCACGGGATGCTCGAGAGCCACGTCTCCGAAGGGGCAGTGATTGTTGATGATCCGCAACTGGTCGTTGCGCTTCTCGGTGTGGGCCGCGAATCCGTGAGCAGTGAGTGCGTCGGCCACGGCCTGCATGGCCGAGCGCAGACTGCGCTGACCGGCGGCCAGATCGCTGCCCGTGAGGGCGGCGGCCATGGCGCGTCCGTACTCCTGGCCGACTTCTTCGGCGATGGCCTCGGCACGATCGTGCGGAAGGAGATCGAGAGTCTTGCCCAGCAGGCTCAGCACCAGATCGTCGCTGCGCACCGGGAGATCACTCACCGCCAGTTCGGCGGCGGCCGAATATCGCTTGGACGGACGTCCGGCACCCCCTCCGGTCGGCCGCGCCACCGCCACCTCCACGTAGTTCCCGGCCGCCAACTTGTCGAGATGATGCCGGGCCACATTGGGATGCACGTCGAATTCGGCGGCCACGTCGGCGGCCGTGACGCCATCGACTCGGCCGCGCACGAAGAGGTAGATCGCCCGGCGCGTCGGGTCCCCGAAGGCACTGGTGATGGCGGTCACCGAGGCGGTGAAAGCCGAATCCGAACCGGTTCCGGTGACGTGACCTTTGTTGGCCCCGTGGCTCCCGTTCGTCGTGGCGTCGGATCTGGACACGCCGGTATTCTACCTATGGCCGTAGTGCAAATTCGCCAGCCAGTCCGTCCCGAGGAGCGCCGATGTCCGTCACCCGAGAGCAAGTCGTCGAAGCTCTGCGGCCCGTCGAGGACCCGGAGTTGCGCCGCTCGATCGTGGACCTGGGCATGGTGCGCGAGATCGCCATCGACGACGACGGAGCGGTGTCGGTGCAGGTGGCACTCACCGTGGCCGGCTGCCCGCTCCGCAACGAGATCACCCAGCGGGTGACCGGGGCCGTCACCCCACTGGCCGGGGTCTCTCGTGTGGCCATCGACTTCACGGTGATGACCGATGACGAACGCGAGAACCTGCGGCGGACCCTGCACGGAGATCCGGCCGGCACCGCCGGTCAGGGACCGGCCCACGGTCACGCCGAGGGCCGGCGCATCCCCTTCGCCGACCCGGACAACCGGACTCGACCCCTTTTGATCTCCTCGGGCAAGGGCGGAGTCGGCAAGAGCAGCGTCACCACCAATCTGGCCGTGGCACTGGCGGCTCGAGGTCACTCCGTCGGAGTTCTCGATGCCGACATCTACGGCTACTCCATCCCGCGCATGCTCGGCGCCAGCAACGAACCCGTGGTGATCGATCGCATGCTGTTGCCGTCGGAGTCCTACGGCGTCCGTTGCATCTCCATCGGATACTTCGTGCCCGAGGGACAAGCGGTCGTGTGGCGCGGACCGATGCTGCACAAGGCGTTGGAGCAGTTCCTCACCGACGTGTTCTGGGACGAGCCGGACTTCCTGCTCATCGACATGCCGCCTGGAACCGGGGACATCGCACTGTCCCTCAGCCAGTACCTGCCCAAAGGTGAAGTGCTGGTGGTGACCACACCGCAGCCAGCCGCCCAGAAAGTGGCCAGGCTCTCGGCGGCCATGGCCGCCAAGGTCGGACTGCCCGTGAAAGGCGTGATCGAGAACATGTCGTGGTTCACCGGTGACGACGGGAAGCGCTACGAGCTGTTCGGACAGGGCGGGGGACAGGAACTGGCCGACGAACTGAATGTGCCGTTGCTCGGACAGATTCCGATGGTGCAGAGTCTGCGCGAAGGTGGGGACGACGGACGTCCGATCGCCGCGGTGGCACCGCAGAGCGAGGTCGGCGCCATCTTCCACGAGATAGCCAGACGAATCGTCGCCGATGACAAACCTCGCAAGAAGTTCAGCAAGTTCCTGAAGATCAACGGCTGAGTCGCCGGATCCTCAGTCGTTCCAGAACCGCTGTTCGCGGAACGGATCGGCATACATGTGGTAACCGTTGCGCTCCCAGAATCCCGGCGCATCGCGATCTCGTAGTTCGAGGCCGCGCAGCCACTTGGCGCTCTTCCAGAAGTAGAGGTGTGGGATCACGATCCGCACCGGTCCCCCGTGCTCGGCGGTGATCTCCTCACCCTCGTAGGCGTAAGCCACCAAGGCTTGATCGACGGTGATGTCGGCGAGAGGAACGTTCGTGGTGTAGCCGAACTCGGCGTGCTCCATGACGTGCGTGGCCTCCGGCTGCACACCTGCCAACTCGAACAACGTCGACACCCGCACTCCGGTCCAGGTCGTGTCGAACTTGCTCCACTTGGTCACGCAGTGGATGTCGAAGGTGGTCGTCACCGACGGCAGGGCCTTCAATTCCTCCAGGCTCAACGTCAAGGGCCGGTCCACCAGACCGAAGATCGACAGGTTCCACTCGCCTGGTGCGTAGACCGGGATGTCGCCCACGTGGAGAACCGGGAAGCGATCGGTCAGGTATTGCCCCGGCGGCAATCTGTTCGCATCGAGTCCGCGCTCCGTCACACTTCGCCGATTCCGCTCGAAGAAACTCATGCAGGCATTGTGTCCGATGGGTTCGTGAACGGCGAATCGTGCACTACGACCGGTCGTCTGGCACCTGCGTCGGAACGGTAATAACGTGACGGCGTGGTGGAAGATTCGACGCTGTACCTCGTCCGCCACGCCAAGGCCGGTGAACGTGCTCGATGGAACGGCGACGACAAGTTGCGCCCTCTGTCCGGAAAGGGTCGACGTCAGGCGGTCGCGGTCTGCGAGCGCCTCCATCCCTTGGTGGCGGTGGCACCCGAGCCGGTGCTGGTGGCCAGCCCCTACATCCGATGCATGCAGACCCTCGAACCGCTGGCGGCGCGGCTCCACGGAACCATCCGTCCCGACGAGCGATTGATGGAGGGTTGCGGCCGCGAGGGAGCACTGGAGCTGATCGCGTCCCTTCCCCACGGTTCCGTTCTGTGCAGCCACGGCGACGTCATTCCCGACGTCATGGCCGCTCTCGAGCGTCGCTCGGCCGACATCCACGGTGATCCCGATTGGCGCAAGGGAACGGTGTGGGTCCTCACTCGCCGCGGGACCGGCGTGGTCTCGGCATCGGTCTGGCCGCCGCCCGACATCGATTGACCGGCGAACCGGAGCGAATGATCTACGGGGCGGGTATCTCCTGGGCGGCGGAGATCTCGGCGGCCAATCCTTCCACCAGGTCGAACACCTCGGCCGGCGGATTCGATGCCAAACACTGATCGATCTCCGGTCGGGCGGCATCGGCGTCGTCCAGGAAGCGGAAGAGAGAGATCCCCAAGAAGCAGTGCGCATCGGCATAGGTCGAATCGGCGATGGTGGCCTGCCGGAGTAGGAGCAGACCCGACTCGAGTCGTCGCGTCGAGGCATCGTCCACTTCGGACTGCACAGCCGAGAGCACGCTGAACCATCCGAAATAGGTCAGGGCTTCCACGTTGTCCGGTTCGATCGCCAGGACCTCGGCATAGATGTCGAGCACCTGGGGGATGTCGCTCATGCCCAGCGAACGGGCTTGCACCAGGAGAGAGCTGACACTGCCGTCCCCGCTGCCACCGGTCATGGTCTGCCCCGGCAGGCGCTCATCGGTGCCGCCGATCAACAACACGGTGATCGCCGCCGACACCAAAACGGCGAGCACCGCCCAGATCGGCCATCGCGAATTCCTCACCGGATCAGGAACCTCATCAGCGGACAGTTGTCGCAGGACCTCGGCGGCCCGAGCGGTATAGGAATCCTGCAGAGTCGCATGATCCGTCGGATCGATGTCACCGACGGCCAATTCGTTCTCGAGGTCGCGCAACGACGTCAACAGGAAGTCGCGTTCGAGTTCGAGACGGGCACGCTCGTCAGGTGTGAGCATCCGACGTCCTCTCCGACTCGGCCAATGCCTTGGCCACCAAGACGCGATCCTCGTCGCCGGCCAGACGATCTTCGATCGACTTCCATCGCCGGAAGGCCACGATCAGACCGATGACCGCCGTCAGTGCCACGGCGATCGGAAACGCCCAGATCAAGGACTCGACGCCCGAAGTGCCCGGTGTCAGACGCAGTTCCTCGCTGAACTTGTCGTCGATTTCCCGCACGATGTCGGAATCGCTCAATCGACCTTCACCCACCAACCGCGTGATCTCCTGTCGGATGGATTGGGAGGCCGTTCCCCGCGATTCGGCCACGCTCTCTCCATCACAGGTCGGACAGGCCAACTGACGAGAGATCGCCGTGACTCTTTCCTGCGGAGTGGCCGGATCGGATTCGCGACGAACTCCCACACCCATCAGGAGAATCACCACGAAGGCCAACAGCAGCCAGGCCGGCCAACTCTTGATCCGTCGATTGAGACTGCGTGCATCCACGTTCGTCGTCACGGGCCCGACTCCCCCGACAATGTGGCGATGGTCGTGGCCAGCAATTCAGCCGTTACCTGTCCCGTGAAACGCTCCACGACCAATCCGGTCGGACTGATGAGCCAG
Source organism: Actinomycetota bacterium (assembly GCA_046082625.1). Lineage (GTDB taxonomy): Bacteria > Actinomycetota > Acidimicrobiia > Acidimicrobiales > Ilumatobacteraceae > Casp-actino8. Next base: position 6,171 of record JBJTYE010000084.1, read on the forward strand.
GTCTCGGGAACTTTGGCGATGCCGTAGTCGACGGCGATGACCGCATCGTCGTCCGCGATGATCGGCCACCCTCCGCCGTTGTCGTCGAAGAAGGCGCGCACTGCGCTCTCCTGGTCGTCGTTCACCACGGTGTACAGCTCCGCTCCGAGACTCCGCTGGTTCTCATGGAACTTCACCAATTCGGGATGTTCCCGTTTGCAGGGCACGCACGTGGAATTGAAGAAGTTCAGCACCACCCAGGAGCCGCGCCGACGGGAAAGGACGAAGGTTCCGTCGTCGTAGGTGGGGGCCACGATGTCGGGCGCGGGCTTCGAGAGCAGCGGGGTGGCGGCGTCGGGTACGTCTCGCGACGACGACAGAACCAGCACCGCCAGGAGGGCCAGGACCATGATGCCGGCGCCAGCCGCGGCGATGGGCGCAGTCCGTACGGAGCGGCGATCAGCCATGAGCGGCCACCTCCGCGCCGCCGGGCACCCGCTCGGCGAGACCTTCCGAGGTGGGGTCGGTCGGTCGACGTCGGCGTCCGGGGAACGCCGCCAAGATGGTGCCGACCGCCATCACGCCGCCCCCGATCCACAACCACAGAATGAGGGGTTTGACGAACACCTTGATGCGGGCCTCTCGATCGTCGGGCCGCACGTTTCCTTCGAGAGTCAGGTACAGATCCTGACCGAACCCGGTCTTCACACTGGGTGTACCGATGTCCATTCCCTGCTTGAGATACTTGCTGCGCTGAGGTTCGTACACCTGATCGCCGTCGATGCGCACCGCCGCCACCACGCTGGCCTTCACCGAGTCGCTGCGGGTGGAGAGACCTTCGAAGGTGAAGGTATGACCGGCGAAGGACACGGTCTCGCCCTCGGTCATCACGAATTCCTGCGAACGCGTGAAGGATCCGGACGCGGCCAGGGCCACCGAGATGATGATCACGCCGATGTGCACCACCATGCCGCCGTTGGCCCGACCCACGAAACCCCGCCAACCCTGACGACGAGACGCCAGGGCGATCTGGCGGATCGCCGCACCGGCTGCGAATCCGGCCAAGGCGAAGGCCGCCAAAGCCGCCCAACCATCTGCTCCGACCACCAACGCGCCGGCCAATGCCGCCACCCCGGCCCAGGCCGGCCAGAAGAGACGGTCCCGCAGAAGTTCGCCGCTGGCTTTGCGCCAGGGCAGAACTGGTGCCACCGCCATCAGGAACAACATGGTCAAACCGATCGGAACGGTCATCCGATTGAAGAACGGTTCGCCGACCACGATTCGTCGATCGTCGAGCGCTTCGACCACCAATGGGAACACCGTGCCGAGTAGGACGACGAACGCGAACACGCTGAATAGCAGATTGTTGGCGAGGAATGCCCCTTCTCGACTCAGCGGCGAGTCGATGGTGCCGGGAGAGCGGAGCAGGTCGCCGCGCCAGCCGATGAGAACGATGGCCACGACCACGATGACGGCGAAGAAGGCCAACAGCCACGGTCCGACGCTGCCCTCGCTGAAGGCGTGGACGCTGTTGATGACCCCGGAACGGGTGAGGAACGTTCCGAGGATCGTGAGGCTGAACGTCGCAACGAGCAGCGAGAGATTCCACACGCGCAACATCCCGCGCCGTTCCTGCACGAGTACCGAGTGGATGTAGGCAGTTCCGGTGAGCCAAGGCATGAAGCTTGCGTTCTCCACGGGATCCCAGCCCCAGACCCCACCCCAGCCGAGCACCTCATAGGCCCACCATCCACCGAGGATGATGCCGACGGTGAGGAATCCCCACGACATGAGCGTCCAGCGGCGTGTCTCGAGCAGCCATCCCTCGCCGACTCGACCGGTGATGAGCGCAGCAATCGCGAACGCGAACGGCACGCTCATGCCGACG
>JBJTYE010000085.1:0-5958 GCA_046082625.1 Actinomycetota bacterium
CCTCGAAGTGACCTGGTTCCGGATGACCGATCCGCCAGGACCGGATCTGCGTCCGGGTTGGCAGGTCGTGGTCGACGTGACCACTGGTGAGGTGGAGGAGTTGCCCCGCGACACCGCGCCGAGCGAGCCGAATCTCGACACTCGCCCACTCATGTCCGCCGACGGCGTGCAGATCGGATACATCACCGACTCTCGGACCGGTCGGGTGGAAGTGTCGATCACGCAGCCCGACGGCACGTCGAAGACCTTGTTCTCGGATCAGGGCCCCGGCAAGTACACGTACGGGTTGAACAGCGTGTTCTGGTCTCCCGACGACGAGTGGATCCTGGTGGACGACGGCCGCATTCTCGTCATCACCTTCGGCGAACCCGGCATGGTCCGGGTCCTGGTGGACAATCCCGGCGGCTGGGGCCACGGCGAAGACTCCATGCGGGCGAACTTCGCCGTGACATCCGAGATCTACCTGTCGTAATTCGGGCGAACTTCGTCACGGCCGTCTTCTATGTTGACGGTGAACGAGAAGAAGGAGCCATGCATTGGACGATGCCCCGAACCCCACCCCGTTGCCCATTCCTCCGTTGAACGAGATCAAGCAGATTCCGGTGCCGGAGTACTACCGGGGTCACGACCAACGGATCCAGGACTACCTGGACGGGTTTCGCACCGCTTGGGAGTTGGCGTTGAGCATTCAGCAGGACGAGCCACCGCCCCTTCCGGTCTGGGCCTGAATCCGCAGCATTCTCGGCGTGCCACCGAAGTGGATCGGTACGAATCTCCGACTCCCGGCGCGTCAGAATGACGCCATGCAGATCGCCGATCGTCATGTCCTCGTCACCGGAGCCTCTCGCGGTATCGGAGCCGCCATCGCCCGGGAATTCGCCAAGCAGGGCGCCAAGGTCACGGTGGTCGCCCGCACTGCCGGACCTCTCGAGGCTCTAGCCGCTGAAATCGGCGGCCGGGCACTGGTGGCCGATCTCTTCGATGCATCTCAGGTGCACGGCCTCATCAGCCGGGCCGAAGAGATGGGTGGACCAGTCGATGTCCTGGTGAACAACGCCGGCATGGATGTCACCAAGAACATCCTCGACACCAGTGAGTCCGAGATGAATGACGTGTTGAATCTCAACTTGCAGGTGCCACTTCAGTTGACACGGTTGGTACTGCCGGGCATGGTGGCGCGTCGGTCCGGTCACATCGTGAACATCTCGTCCATGGCTGCCAACGGAGGCTTCGCCGGTATGAGCGTGTACTCAGCGTCGAAGGCCGGTCTCAGTCATTTCACCCGCATCGTGCGGCAGGATCTGAAGGGCACCGGCGTGCGGCTGACCAACTTGGAAGTCGGACCGGTCCCCACCGACCTGTTCGCCAATCTCACTCATCCGCCGGCGGTGCGATCCTTCGCCCGCTTCCGTCGCATCCAACTGATGCCCAACGTGTCGGCCGAACGCGTGGGCACCAGCACGGTGCGGGCCGTGCAGCGCGGTAGTCGCGCCGTCTGGCTGCCACGTCGCGCCTCGTTGTTCGGCGTGCTCACTGGGGCGCCACAACGGATCGCCGAACAATTCCTGCGAGGAATCGGTTCATGACCATTCCGGTCTCCGTCGCCGACATCGAGACGGCATGGCTTTCCGAGGTTCTCGGTCGGTCGATCACCGAGATGTCGGTACAGGTCATCGGTGCCGGCCAGGGATTCATGGGTCAGTTGGCCCGAGTGACCCTCGGTGACGGGACGTCGGTGATCGTGAAGATGCCCACTGCCGATCCCGGAGGCCAGATGATCGGCCAGATGATGCGGGTCTGGGAACGCGAGCATCGGTTCTACACCGAAGTCGCGCCCGACATGACCGGGGTCCGGGTCCCGCGATGTCTGTATGCCGGGACCGATCCGTGGGTTCTGATCCTGGAAGATCTGGCGCCCGCCGAACCTGGCGACCAAGTGGTTGGTCCCACGCTCGACCAGGCCCGCCAGGTCATCGACACCGCGGCGGTGCTCCATGGCACCTGGTTCGACCATCCCCGCTTGGCGGGTCTCACCTGGATGCCCGATATCGCCGACCCCATGAGCGAGTCCATCGGCACGTTGTTCCCGCTGGGTTGGCCGGCGTTCTTGGAGCGTTATGCCGATTCTCTGCCCGAGCGTGTGCTGAGGTGGTGCGAAGGTTTCGCGCCCCGCGTGGTGGAGTGGATCCACAGTTACTCCGACTGGCCGAACACGTTGATCCACGGAGACTTCCGTTTGGACAACATGTTCTTCCAACCCGATGGTGCGGTCACGCTCATCGACTGGCAATTGGCCATGCGGGCGCCCAGCACCACCGATCTCGTGTATTTCCTCGGCACCAATCTGCCCATCGAGATGCGTCGCGCCCATCAGAGCGAACTCATCGACCGCTACTGCCGAGGATTGCGCGCCCATGGCGTTCCCGAGGCCTGGAGCGATCCGACCAACGTCATGCGCGGCTATGCCGAAGGGGTGCTCTTCTACTGCACATCCTTCGCCGCCAGCATTCTCACCCTCGACACCGCCAACGAACGCGGCACGGCACTCATGGATGCACTGGTGCGGCGAGCCTTCGATGCCGCCGATGAACTGGACGCCGGCGGTCGGCTCGGTCTCACCTGATCAGTCCGTGCGAGGCACCCGTAACCTGACGACATGACTCGAGCCGTCCTCGTGCGCCCTCCCGGTCCGCGCCTCACCGACGGATTGGTGACCCACATCCAGCGGCAACCGGTGGACCTGGATCTCGCTCGCCGTCAATGGGAGAACTACGTGGAGGTGTTCGCCGGTCGCGGCTGGGACGTCCACCAGGTCCCGACCGCCGAGGACTGCCCGGATGCGGTGTTCATCGAGGACACTATGGTGATGTTCGGCGGCACCGCCGTCATGACGCGTCCCGGCGCCCCCGAGCGCCGGCCGGAGGTCGACGCGGTGGAGGCCATGGTCCGCACTCTGGGCTTGCCACTGCGACAGGTGGCGACCGTCGATGCCGGTGCGCATCTGGACGGGGGAGACGTTCTGAAGATCGGACGTACCGTGTACGTCGGTCGGGGCGGGCGCACCGACGACGCCGGGATCGCCGCCTTGGCCACCGTGATCGAACCCCTCGGAGGAACGGTGGTCGCCGTCCCGGTGACCAAAGTTCTGCACCTGAAATCGGCGGTCACCGCCCTGCCCGATGGCACGGTGCTCGGCTGGGATCCGGTCGTCGACGACCCCGGCGTCTTCGATGCGTATCTGTCGGTGCCCGAAGAGTCCGGAGCCCACGTGGTGGTCCTCGATGCGGACTCCGTGCTCATGGCCACGTCGGCCCCGCGCACGGCATCGCTCCTGCGGGAACGCGGACTGGACGTGATCGCCGTGGACATCTCCGAGTACGAGAAGCTCGAAGGCTGCGTGACCTGTCTGTCGGTCCGCATCCGCCCCTGAGCCGGTCCGCGCCCGTCATCCAGAGTTTCCCGATTGCGTACCCAGGGGAAACACTCCTGAAACATCGATGGTCGAAGATGCATTAACCGCTGACGGAAAGGAGTAATGACTTGGATCCCGCATCCCTCGTATGGGTCTTGATTTCAGCCGCTCTCGTGCTGTTCATGACCCCCGGCCTGGCCTTCTTCTATGGAGGTATGGACCGCACCCGCAATGTCCTCAACATGCTGATGATGAACTTCTACTGCGTGTTGATCGTGCCCATCGTCTGGGTGGTGCTCGGCTATTCGCTCTCCCAGGTTCCCTTCGAGAACGACCTGCTTGGTGGCTTGGACGCCTTCATGTTGGACGGCATCGGTATCACCGGTGAGGACGGTGGCATGACGCTCGCCATCGTGGCCTTCCTCGGCATGTTCGCCGCCATCACGCCGGCCCTCATCTCCGGAGCCGTGGCCGACCGCATGAAGTTCTCGGCCTGGGCCATCTTCGTTCCGGTGTGGTCACTGCTCGTGTACGTACCGGTCTTCAAGTGGGTGTACGGCGGCTGGCTCGGCCAGCGCGGGTCGCTCGACTTCGCCGGCGGAACGGCCATCCACGTGAACGCCGGTATAGCGGCTCTCGCTGCGGTCCTGGTCCTCGGCAAGCGCAAGGGCTGGCCGACCGAAGGACATCCGCCCCATTCGATGCCCCTCGTCATGATCGGTACCGGCATCCTCTGGTTCGGGTGGTTCGGCTTCAACGCCGGTTCGGCCCTCGCCGCCAACGGTCAGGCTGCTCAGGCCTTCATGAACACTTTCCTGGCGGCGTCTGCAGCTGGTCTCGTCTGGGTGATCACCGAATGGATTCGTGACGGCAAGCCCACCAACCTCGGTGCGGCCTCCGGCATCGTGGCCGGACTGGTGGCCATCACTCCGGCCGCCGGCTACGTGTCCGGTGCGGCTCCGCTGGCCATCGGCGGCATCGCCGGTCTGGTGTGTTGCTACGCCGTGCGCCTGAAGGCCAAGGCCGGCTACGACGATGCTCTCGACGTGGTCGGCGTGCACCTGGTGGGTGGACTGGTGGGCTCATTGCTCATCGGCTTCTTCGCTAACCCGGAGTTCTTCGGTGGCAGCTTCGAGAAGGGACTCTTCTACGGCGGCGACATCGGACTGCTCGCCGAACAGGCTCTTGCCAACGGGGCCGCCATGGTCTGGTCCTTCGCCATTACCTTGGTCATCATGTTGATCCTGAAAGCCACCATCGGAGTCCGGGTGAGCGCTCAGGACGAAGCCGATGGCCTCGACTACGCCCTCCACGCCGAATCGGCCTACCACTGATAGGGAGACGGAACGATGAAACTCATCACTGCAATCATCAAGCCTTTCAAACTCGACGAAGTCAAGGACGCCCTGAAGGCGGTCGGTGTCGCCGGGATCACCGTGAGCGAGGTCCGAGGTTTCGGACGTCAGGGTGGTCACAGCGAGACTTATCGCGGGGCCGAGTACAAGATCGACTTCGTGCCCAAGGTACGTCTCGAGATCGTGGTCGACGATCGCCTGGCGGACTCGGTGGTCACCACCATCAAGGAGTCCGCGGCAACCGGCAAGATCGGTGACGGCAAGATCTGGGTGTCGACGGTGGACCGTCTGGTGCGGATTCGCACCGGCGAAGAAGGCCCCGACGCCATCTAGGTGACGTCCAGCGGGGCTCGTCGCGAGCTCCGACAACTTCAGTACATGTGATCGTGGGTGAACCGTGGCGGCGGTTCACCCACATCGCGTTCGGGTCAGGCCTTCCACTCGAAGCGACCGCCCATGCCGTAAGCCGGCAGGTGCAAGGCGCGATACACATCCACGCGCATGAACCCGGTGTCGGGGGAGTCGTCCGGTCCACCGGGAGCGAACAGGTTCAGGTCGTAGTCGAAGACTCCATTCCAGAGACGTCGCTTAGTGCCCAGGTCGTCGTGCACCGAGGCCGTGCCCCAGATCTCCACGCCGTCGCCCTTTTCGGTGACCTGCCAGTGCAACGCAACGTGGCTGTTGTGCTCCACGTTGCGGGTCTTCACCGAGTCGGTGCCCACCATGATCCAGAGGGTGTCACCCTCCCAACAGGGATGCACCGGCACCACATCGGGGCGGCCGTCCTTGCCGACGGTGGCCAGATGGGCCCAGGGACTTAGGGCCGTGGCGGCCGCTTTGATGGAGGCGAGGTCGTGACCGGACATGGCCGCATCATAGAACCGTGACACAATTGGTCCGTGTCCGAGGCCGTCGACATTCCCACCCTGGAGTCCGTCCAACGACGACTGCTCTGGTTGGCCACCCGGATGATCGACCACGCCAACCACGACCGCCCACCTGGTGAGATCAAGGTCGGCGGACATCAGGCCTCGTCGGCCTCCATGGTGAGCATCATGACCGCCTTGTGGTTCGCCCATCTGTCGGGCGAGGACAAAGTGGCCGTCAAACCCCATGCCTCGCCGGTGTACCACGCCATCAAATACCTCACCGGCGAACTCGATCGCTCGTACTTGACGCGCCTGCGCTCCC
>JBJTYE010000086.1:0-2769 GCA_046082625.1 Actinomycetota bacterium
GTCAGTTCATCGCACTGCTTCTGGCCATACCAGCGGCTTTGTCGGCCGCCTACCGAAGTGGGGGTCCGTTCGACCGCATCTCGACCACCGTGTCGTTCGGATTCATCTCCACACCCAACTACGTCCTAGCCACCGTGCTCGGTCTCCTCTTGACGGTGCGCTGGAAGCTCTTCCCGGCCATCTCCAGCCCCATCGGCTTCTTCGAAGCTCCGTGGGACCACTTCAAGAACTTCTTCCTGCCCACCATCGTTCTCGCCCTGCCCTTGGCCGCTACCTACATGCGCCTCCTACGCGCCGACCTGGTGAACACCCTGCAGTCCGACTTCATCACCACCGCTCGAGCCAAAGGAGTGAGCACTCCCCGCATCCTCTTCGGGCACGCACTGCGACCGTCTCTGTTCTCCTTGGTCACGGCGGCCGCCGTCAACGTCGGGGCCCTGGTCGGCGGATCGGTGGTGGTGGAGACCGCTTTCAACTTGAACGGTCTGGGCCGCCGCACCGTGCTCGGGATCTTCGCCTCCGAGTTCCGCCTGGTGCAGATCACCGTGGTGGTATTGGCTCTGGTCTATGTGGTCACCAACTTCCTGGTCGACATTCTCTACGGCTTCCTCGATCCGCGTGTTCGCGCAGGACGCATGGGTTAGGACGAACGATGACCGACACGAATTCCGTCGCACTGCCGCACGACGAGCCGGCCAAGCCCAAGTTCCGTCGGCGCGGCCGCATCACCATCTGGGTCTCGGCGATCTGGCTGATCTTCATCGTGGTCTCGGCCATCGGAGCGTCCTTTCTGCCGTACGTGAAGCACTCCTGCGACCAGTTCTCGGACAAGAAGCTGTGCTCCACACATGTCAAGACCAATCCGCTGCTCTCGGAGCGGCCGCCGTCCTGGGCCTTCTTCTCCGAGACGACTCGACCGGTGGTCGGAGAAGCGCCGGAGAGATACGGCCTGTTCGGGACCGATACCAATGGCTACGACCTCTTCAGTCGCACCATGTTCGGAGCCAGGAACTCTCTGCTCATCGGGTCCATGTCGATCATCTTCGGCATTCTCATCGGGGGTGCACTGGGACTGATCGCCGGCTATCTCGGCAAACGGGTGGACAAGGTCATCGACACGGTGATGAACATCTTCCTGGCCTTTCCGGCCTTGTTGCTGGCGATCTTCATCGTCGGCTTCTTCGACAGTTCCACCACCACCGAAGCCGAGAGTCGCTCCATCGTCCCGATCGTCATCGCCTTGGTCATTCTGTCGATCCCGCCGATCGCCCGGTTGGTCCGAGCCAACACCATCGTCTACGCCCAGCGGGAGTTCGTCCTGGCGGCTCGTAGCCTCGGGGCCAAGAACGGCCGCATCATCGTGCGCGAGATCCTGCCCAACGTGATGCCAGCCATGGTCACCTTCGCCATCACCGGCATGGCCGTCCTGATCGTGGCCGAAGGAGCCCTCGCCTACCTCGGTCTCTCGGTGACCGCTCCCACCCCCACCTGGGGAGCGATGATCTTCGGAGGTCAGACGAAGTTGGAGTCCGCCTGGTGGATCGCCATCATGCCCTCCATCGTTCTCTTCCTCACGGTGTTGGCCATCAACCTTCTCGGCGACGCCTTGAACGAGAAGTTCCGGATCCGTGAGGCCATCGGATGAGCACTCTGCAGACCGCTTTGCGCCGAGAAACCGGGACGCTGCTCCAGGTCGAGGATCTGGCCACCCATTTCGTCACCGCCGGAGGGGTGGTGCGGGCCGTGGACGGCGTGTCCTTCACCCTCCAGCACGGACAGCGCTTGGGCATCGTCGGGGAATCGGGCTGCGGCAAGACGGTGTTGTCGCGATCGGTCATGGGACTCCTCCCCCGTCGCAACGTGATTCGCAGTGGCTCGGTCCTCTTCGAAGGCAGCGAACTGACCTCCATGAGCCTGAAGGAGCGGCAGGCCATCTGGGGTGCCGAGATGGCCATGATCTTCCAGGATCCGATGACCTCGCTCAATCCGGTGATGAAGATCGGCAAACAACTGTCCGAACCATTGCGGATCCATCTGGGATCCACCAAGGAGAACGCCCGTCAGATCGTGCTCAAGTTGCTCCACGACGTCGGTATTCCCGAACCGGAGAAGCGTTTCGACCAGTACGCGCACGAGCTCTCCGGTGGAATGCGCCAGCGCGTCATGATCGCCATGGCCTTGGCCTGCGGGCCGTCGGTCCTCTTCGCCGACGAGCCGACGACGGCGCTGGACGTCACGGTGCAGGCCCAGATTCTCGATCTCATCGAAGCCCAATGTCGGGAACGTCAGATGGCCCTGGTACTCGTGACGCACGATCTCGGTGTGGTGGCCGGACACACGGACAAGATCATCGTGATGTACGCCGGAAAGATCGTGGAGACCGCTCCCACGGGCGCGCTCTACACCAACATGAAGATGCCCTACACCGAGGCTCTGTTCCAGAGCATCCCGAAGATGGAGGAACCGAGCCACACCAGGCTCACCACCATCGGGGGTCGTCCGCCCAACTTGATCGCACCGCCGGATGGCTGCCGCTTCAGTCCTCGGTGCCCGTATGCCACCGATCTCTGCGTGAAGGAGGAACCCCAACTGCAGTCGGCTGGACCGGATCACGCCTTCGCATGTCATCACCCGGTCGGTTCGGACCGCTGGAGCGAGGTCCAGGTCGCCATCGGACGGCGTCGGACGGGAGGTGCATGATGGCCGGCAGCGGACAAGCTCATTTGCGCCCCGACGCCCTGTTGTCGGTGCGAGACCTGGTCGTGGAAT
>JBJTYE010000087.1:0-9910 GCA_046082625.1 Actinomycetota bacterium
CCGTCTTCTCTTCGCTCCGGTGGCGGTGGCCCTGGTGGCGGCATCCGCCTGCGGGGGAGATTCTTCCGGGGACCGCGGGTCGCAAGTCACCGTCTACACCGGCCGGCATTACGGCATCGAGACCGTGTTCGAGGAGTTCACGGCCGCCACGGGAATCGAGGTTCGCTTCACCACCGGCTCCGATCCGGAATTACGTGAACGTCTGATCGCCGAAGGTGAGAACACGCCGGCGGATCTGGTCATCGTCGCCGACGCCGCCAACATCGCCTTGTCCGCCGAAGCCGGCATCTTGGCCGCTCTCGACAGCGAGGTCCTCGAGTCGGCGATTCCCGCCGAACTGCGAGCCGAGGACGGGACGTGGTTCGCCCTCAGCCGACGTCTGCGCGTCATCATGTATTCGACCGAGCGGGTGAGTGCGCCACCGATGGACTATGCCGACCTCGGCGATCCGCGTTGGAAGGGTCGCCTGTGTCTGCGTCCGAGCACCCACCCCTACACCCAGTCGTTGGTGGCGGGTCTGATCCACAACCTCGGACCCGACCGCGCTCGGTCGATCGTCGCGTCCTGGGTGGCGAACGACCCGCTCTACATCAACTCCGATACCGACATCTTGAAGGCCATCGCCGCTGGTGACTGCGATGTGGCACTGGCCAACAGCTACTACCTGGCGCGGCTTCTGACGGAGGATCCGGAATTTCCCGTGGCTCTCCAATGGCCCGAGCAAGAGGGCACCGGTGCCCACTTGAACGTGAGCGCGGCCGCTGTCACCGCCGCCGCGCCGAACAAGGCCGCGGCGATCCGATTGCTCGAATGGCTGGCCACCACCGGCCAGAAGACCTTCAGCGACGCCAACAACGAGTATCCCGCCGATCCATCGGTCGAGCCGGCGGCCATCCTCGTCGAATTCGGACCCTTCGTAGCCGACACCGGTTCGGTGCGCCTGCTCGGACAGCTGAATCCCGAAGCGGTCGCTCTGTTGTCGGAAGTCGGATACGAATAGATGATGTCGGTGGCCTCGGTGCGGCGACCGGGCGCCCTGCTCGGGTGGGTGGCGATCCTGGTGATCGTCGCCGTCACCGGTGCGCCGATCGCCATTCTGGCCTGGTCGGTGCTCGATCCGGCGACCGAGGTCTGGGCCGACCTGTGGCGCACGCGTCTGCCGGGGATGATCGCCGAAACCGCCCTTCTTCTCGGTGCCGTGGTCGCGGCCACGGTGCTGGTGGGAACGGGATTGGCCTGGCTGGTCAGCGCGTATGCCTTCCCGGGTCGGCGGCTCCTCGGCTGGCTGCTGGTGACCCCGCTCGCCATTCCCGGCTACGTCGGCGGATTCGTGTGGCTCGACACCTTGTCCGGGGTCGTGGGGGCGCGGTCGGTGCGCTCGCTGTGGCTGTGTGCCGTGGTGCTGACGATGTCGCTCTATCCCTACGTGTATCTCTTCGCTCGCGCCTCGTTCGCCGGTCTCGGGGCCGCGCCGGTGGCAGCGGCTCGCAGTCTCGGCGCCGGTCCGCTCGGAGTCTTCTGGCGCGTGGCGGTGCCATCGGCTCGTCCGGCCATCGCCGCGGGTGCGGCTCTCGTGGCCATGGAGGTGCTCACCGACATCGGCACGGTGAGACTCTTCAACGTCAGCACCCTTGCCGACGGCGTCATGCGCGTCTGGTTCGGCTCCGGGGATCGCAATGCCGCCACCGAAGTCGCCACCGCCCTCACCGGAGTGGCGCTATTGGTGGTGGCCGTCGAGAGGTTGACCCGCAGAGGTGCGCGCCACTCACGCAACGTCGCCGGACCGGTTCTCTCCCCGCAGGACCTGTCGCCGACGCGGGCTCTGGCCGCCATCTCGACGGGGGTCGTGGTGATCGCTCTCACCGTCGTCGTGCCGATCACCCGCTTGGTGACCTGGACGATCGATGCGGCACGCCGCGATCAAGCCGCCACCGTCGCCGGTGGGGTGGGACACCATCTCGGCAGTTCCTTGGTGCTGGCTTCGATCGCCGCCGCCGTCTGCATCGTGACGGGAACGATGTTGGCTCTCGTCGTGGTGCACCGGGGTCGCCTGGCGCGCGTCGTCGGCCGACTGGCGACCCTGGGGTACGCCATGCCGGGACCGGTCGTGGCCGTCGGAGTCGTGGTCACCCTGGCCGCCATCGACCGACGCCGATGGCTCCCCGACGACTTCATTCTGGTGGGGTCGCTCCTCGGTCTCGTCCTGGCGCTCGTCGTCCGGTTCCTGGCCGTGGCCTTCCAGGGAGCCGAGGCAGGACTCGACAAGATTCCGCGCCACGCCGTGGACAGTGCGCGAGTGTTGGGAGCCGGCCCAGCGCGGGTCGTGTTGCGGGTGGAGGTTCCTGCCGTGCGGTTCGGGTTGGTGGCCGCGGTGGCACTGCTGTTCGTCGACATGATGAAAGAGCTCCCGATCACGTTGCTGCTCCGACCCTTCGGTGTGGACACGTTGTCGGTGTGGGTGTGGCAGGCGACGTCGGAGAGTCTCTGGGCGCAGGCGGCCGTGCCATCGTTGGTGATGGTGGCCATCGGAATGGCCGCGGTTGGTGCCCTTCTGGTGGCTCTCGAACGTGGGGCCGGGGTGGTCTCGTGAGCACCGGGACGCATCCCGTTCCCGCGTTGGCGGCCCACGGTCTCCACTGCGTTCTCGGGGAGCGCACGGTTCTCACCGACGTGAGTTTCGACGTCGCTGCGGGAGAGTTGCTGACCCTGGTGGGACCGAGCGGATGCGGCAAGTCGACCTTGTTGCGGTGTCTGGCGGGATTGTTGCCCCTGCGCGCCGGGACGGTTCGACTCGCCGGTCGCGACGTCACCGACCTTCCGGCCGAGAAGCGACGTGTGGGTCTGGTCTTCCAGGACAACGCCCTCTTCGGTCATCTGCGAGTGGACCGCAACGTGGCCTTCGGACTGCGCGATCTTCCCCGTGCCGAACGCGCCGAGCGCGTGGCAGAGGTTCTCGAGTTGGTGGGCTTGGCCAACATGGCCCGGCGGTACCCTCACCAGTTGTCGGGCGGCGAGCAGCAACGTGTGGCCGTGGCCCGGGCTCTTGCTCCGTCACCGGCGGTCGTGCTGCTCGACGAACCGTTCGGTGCCTTGGATGAAGTCTTCCGCGAGGAGTTGGGCTGGGAGATCAAATCGATCTTGGCTCGACGTGATACGGCGGCGATTCTGGTCACCCACGATCGTCACGAAGCTCTCACCCTCGGTGGCCGGGTGGCGGTCATGGAGGCGGGACGGATCGTGCAGATGGGTACGTCGCGGGAGGTCTACGAATCTCCGACCAACCGCTTCGTGGCCGAATTCATGGCCACGACGTCGTTCGTGTCCAGCGACACGGGTGGTGATCGACTGGTACGTCCCCATCAAGTTCGGCTCCGCGCTGGTGGACCGCACACCGTGGAACGGGTGGCCTTCCTCGGCCCGGCGTATCGCTACATCGTTCGCACCGATGACGGGTCCCGGCTGATCGCCGATCTCGGACCTGACGCACCGCTCGCGGTCGGGGCGGCCTGCGATGTCGAGATCCTGAACGACTAGCGAACTCGGCCGGATCCGTCCCGGGAGTCAGCCCACCGTGGTGGTTGTCGGCGGAGTGGCGTCGCGCAGGACGGCCTGCCAGATGGTCTCGTCCTCGAAGCCGAGAGCCCAGAGTGCGATCCCCCCGAACCCGGCGCGTTTGGCCAGGTCCATACGTTCCCGGACGCCCCTCCCATCGACGTAGTGCACCTGACGGGTCTGGACGCAGGTGGTGGTGCCGTCGCTGATCTCGAGCTCGTAGTCGAACGACCACTCCGCAGTGGTCTCGTCGTAGACGGGTGACGCTTTGCGACGTCCGATCAGATCGGCCACCGAGCGTGCGGTGACCGACGTGGTGCCGGGCACCAGGATGTTCCTGCTCCAGTTCTCCTCCGGGCAGGGGCCACGGGTCGAGACCACCCAGTTCCGCCCGTAGGTGGGGATGCCGAGGACCAGCTTCTCCGGTTTGCCGGTGGCCTCGATCGCCCCCTTGATCGCTCGTCGGACGTACTCGAGGGGAGCGATCGGTCCGGGCTCTCCGACGGAGTAGTCATAGGCCATGATCCGGATGTGATCGACGTGGTCGACGATTCCCTCGTAGTCGTACACCCAGTATCCGCTCTCCGATGTCCGACCATCGTCGTACACCACCGGGATGCTGACCGTGAGCGTGCGCCCGTCGTCGCGCAATTCCTCGGCAACCTCGGCCACGAACGACACCCAATTCGGGCGGGTCGTCTCCCAGGTGTCACGTCCATCGGCGAAGGCGAACTGCTCGTAGTTCAGGTCGATGCCGTCGTAGTCGCCATCTTCTGCGAACGCCACGATCGCTTCGACGTGTCGTCGGCGAGTGTCCGGGTCGGCGAGGATCGCCGCCATCTGACCGGCGGGAAGCCGATCGACCAGGGACGGCACCACCCGTGCACCACGGGTGTTGTCGAGGAACTTCTCCATCAAGTCGACCGGTGCGGTCGGGTAGGTCTCGATGCGGGTGACGCCCGTGACCTTGAACCAGAAGGGGGAGATCTCGCGCATCGACCCGGCCCGCCGCCCGATATCGGCGGCGCTGTCGTCCAATGCCCAGTACGGGGCCCAGCCGTCGATGGCCAGGATCGTCGGTGGTCCGGGCGCGTCCTCGCTCCCGGTCATGACGGCCGCCAGAAGTGTCGCCACCATGGCCAGCACCCCGACCACGGCGAGAGTGGTACGTCTGCGTCGTCTGTCAGAGGGCGCGTCGTCCGAAGGATCCGATAGCTGATCCGACGGCCCCTGCAACAACGGATCGACAGGCGGTCCGGACGTCGTCACTCGATCATCCTAGGAGTCGCACCGGCGGTGTTTCCCGCGGGCGGCGGCTGATCCTCAGCCCTGAATCACGGCGAACCAACGACCTTCGTTGTCGGGAAATGCGAAGGAGGCGATACCGGAGTGCTCGCCCACGTCGGTTGCCTGCACTCCTTTCGCCACGAGTGCAGCGCGAGCGGCGGCAAGATCCGCCACTCGAAATGCGATCGACG
The DNA here is from genome assembly GCA_046082625.1 of Actinomycetota bacterium. Taxonomy (GTDB): domain Bacteria; phylum Actinomycetota; class Acidimicrobiia; order Acidimicrobiales; family Ilumatobacteraceae; genus Casp-actino8. Next base: position 5,031 of record JBJTYE010000087.1, read on the forward strand.
GCGTCGCCAGATCGAGTCCATCAGGATTGTCCTTCATCAATGCGAGAGGAACGAGCTCGAAGGAGAAGTCCTGGTCGGAGAATCCCACCTGCACGACAAAGAAGTCACCGGCTTGCTGACGACTCTTCTGCACCATGCCAACTTGTTCGGTCCAGAACTGCAGGCAGGCACCCGGATCGCTCACGTACAGCACCACGTATCCGATCTTCATCATCGACCTCCGTTCCTCCGCCGACCCGAGGCTACGAACAGGCGCGAGAACATGCAGTGGAGCTGGGGGGAATCGAACCCCCGTCCATCAGGCGTTGAGCGCTCGTGCTACGACCATTCCCGACTTCGAGACTGACGCAATCTCATCGGCGGGTCGACTGTCCGTCATTGCTGGCGGACCACGACACGTCTTTCCGTGCGGTCAGCGTTCTTTCCTGCCGTCAGCGGTCTTTCTCGCCGTCATCCTCCGCTTCTGTTGCCGGGCTGCGGTGGATCGGCCCCGTGCGCCATTGCTGGTCACGATGTCTCTCGATGACCTGAAGATCAGGCGGCGAGAGCGAACTGCTCGTTGGCAATTCTTTGGGTTGCCCCGTTTAGCGAGTCTGAGCAACTCGGGTCGCACGCTCGTCCAACGAGACTCATGTCGAAACCTGTCAGCCCCGTCGTCTTGACGTAGGAGACACGATACCGCCTGGGTACCTGAAAGTTTCTCGGACGATCGGTCCGACCTGCGACAATTGCCCCATGCGCGGTCTGGTGCAACGAGTCGAGAGCGCCGCCGTGGACGTCACCGTGGATGGCGTCACCACCCGTTCCGGCGAGATCGGCCCGGGCCTCCTGGTGCTCGTCGGAGTCACTCACACCGACACCGAGCAGATCGCCCGCAAGATGGCCGACAAGATCTGGAACCTGCGGGTCATGAACGATGCCGACGGCGTCATGAACCTCTCGGTGGCCGACACCACCAAGGCGGTGCTGGTGGTGAGCCAGTTCACCCTCTACGGCGACACCACCACCGGACGCCGGCCCAGCTGGCTGGCAGCGGCCAAACCAGAGATGGCCGAACCATTGGTGGACGCGGTCGTGTCCGAGCTTCGACGTCTGGGGGCCACCGTGGCCACCGGTCGGTTCCGCACCGACATGAAGATCACCCTCGTGAACGACGGCCCCTGTACGGTCCTCGTCGAACTATGACCGGAGCGAGCAACCCGCCGGCGGTCACCACCAGCAGGAGCACGATCCACGGCCCGTCCCCGAGCGACACGTAGATGGTGTCCCCGGATCGGATCTGGATCACTCGGTCGAGAACGGCCTGCTCGCTCACCCGCGTGCGGTCGTAGACCCGGCCCTCGGGATCGACGAAGGCACTGAATCCGGTGGGGGACACCTGCACCACCCAGCGGCCGGTCTCTTGGGCCCGCAGACGAGATGAGGCCACCTGCTGGCTCTGCAACACCGTCCAGGTGTAACTGGAGCCGTTCGTGGGATTGAGGACGAAACCGGCACCGGCCTCCACCCCTTCGCGTACCCGACCGCCGAAGAAGATCTCCCAGGAGATGGCCACCGACGCTCGTTCCTCGACCCCCTGCAGAGGAATGTCGAGGTATGCCGGTCCGGTTCCGGCCACGGCATCTCGCGGTACCTGATCCACCGGTGCACCGAGTGTCTTCAGCAGTTCGCGCAAGGGCATGTATTCGCCGAAGGGCACGCGGCGCACCTTGTCGTAGCGGTCGTGGATGACCCCGTCCGGGGTGACCACCACTTGGGCGTTGGTGAACGATGCTGCGTCCACATCCTCGGTGATGCCCACGGCGATCGGCGCGTCCAGACGTCGGGCCTCGGCCACCACTTCGTCGAATTCCGGACTGGTCTCGAAGTCGGCGACGTCGATGACGTTCTCCGGCCAGACGATTACATCGATTGGCACATCGATGGGCGTGTCATCGTTGATGGTCCGGGTGGCCTGCAGATGGCGCACCACCACGTCCCGGGGGTTGGTGTCGATGGCTCGGGTGCCTTGCGGTCCGCCGCCTTGGACGGCCACGACCCGGCTGGCGCGACCGGTGTCGGATCCGTTGGGATCGATCGACCCGGCGATGTAGATCACCACGCAGGCCGCGATGACGGCTCGTCGCAAGGTCTGCGCCCGCCGCGTTCGGGGATGACCGCGGTTGATGAGGGCGGCGATCTGCCAGGTGAGCCAGGTGATGAGGATCACGCCGCCGAGAGACGCCACGTGTCGCAGGGGACCGGCCACCTGCGAGATGCCGAGGGTCGCGAGCGGCACACCACCGAACGGGAACGACAGGCGGACAGCTTCGATCAGAGCGTGCCCGGCGGGCGCGGTGACGAGTGTCGTCGAACGCGAGCCCGGTCGCACGGCGATGACCGACACCAGTCCGTGCAGGGAGGCGAAGATCAGAACCGCCAGCACGTAGCCCGGAGGAGTGAGGAACCACATCCAGGACATGGCCGGGAAGAACCAGCCGCAGCCGAAGACGACGCCGGAGACGAAACGCCGTCGCGCCGAAGTCGCGGCCCGCTCGGCGGACGAGAACATGGCCAGCCCCAGAAATGCCAACGGCCACCAGCCCCAGGGGGGCATGGCGGCCGCGACGAGTAAACCGGCGAGAAGGGTGCGCGAAAGCCGGACGGATCGACCGCCGGAGGTCACACCTCGACTTTGCGTCCGTAGTCAGCGAAGACGATGATCCGCTGGCGCACCGATCCGGGCGGATGACAGGCGAAGAGGGTCATGGTGGCATCGGTCGTCTGATCGATGATCCAAAGACCGGTCTGGGGATCCACGATCGTGATGCCGTCCACGATGTACACGAAGGTTCCGTCGTCGGTGGTGACGATGATCTCGTCACCCTTCTTCAACTTGTCAACATTACGGAACGGGCGGATACCGCTGGTGCGGTGGCCACCGAGGACCACGTTGCCCACCTTGCCCGGAAGCGCCGTTCCCGGCCAGTGGCCGACTCCGAGGTCGAAGGTCGCCAGACGGATGCCCTGGTAAATGGTCTCCTTGACCTCGAGAGCGGGAATCTCGATGGTGCCCAGGATCGTCTGCTCATCCTTGGTGCCGTCTTCTTTCGGAGGCGCAATCGGCGTCGGCAAGGTTTCGCCGGGCCCGAGTGTCGGGGGACCGGCATAGACAGTGGACGAGGTGGTGGTGGCGGCGTCGGTCGTGGTCGGGGCCTTGGTGGTCGGAGCAACCGTGGTGTTCTCGGCATCCCCCGAGGACCCGCAGGCCGCCAGCAAACTGCCGACGGTCAGTGCACCGGCGACGAAAAGGACCGGGGTGGTTCGCTTACGCATGGACCTTTTATAACACGCCGTTCAGAAATCGGGAGGTCACCTCGGCGGCTCGTTCGGCCTGCGCCACGCAGGCCGGTACACCGATTCCCCGGAAGCTTGCCCCGGCCACCAGTACTCCGGGAGCGGCGGCTGCCAGGGATCGGTCCAGGCTCTCGACCAATTTGGCGTGACCCGGCCGGTACTGCGGAAAGGAGTGCGGCCAGCGGGTCACGCGCTGCTCGGCTGGCGTGAACGTGATACCTGTGTGACATGCGACCTCGTTCACGACCTGGTCCACGAACTGTTCGTCGCTCCAGGAGTCGATGAGATCGTCGATCGGGGCGCCGTCTCGTCCGAGAGACGCTCGCACGATCATCGATCCGTCGGCCGGACGCCAATGTTCCCACTTGTTCGAACCGAATGAGACCGCCGTGAGGCGATCCTGCGAGGGTTTCGGAATCAGGTAGCCACTCAACCCTCGGAACACCGACGGTGTCTCCTCGACGGTTCGAAGCGTCACCATGACCACCGAGGCGTGGTCCCAGGTGCGCAACATGGTGCCAGCAGTGGCATCGACGGAACTGACGAGATCGGCCGAGGCTCGAGCCGGAGAGGTCACGATCACGGCGTCGGCCCCGATTTCATCGTCGCCGGCAGCACCGTGAACCGACACCCGGTAGCGGGGCCGTGCGGTCGTCACCGACCGATCCCGTTCCAAACGAGTCGCTGAAGTTCCGGTGCGGATGTGCACGCCGAGAGTCGCAAGAGCGTCGACCAACGACGTCACCAACGTGCCCAGCCCACCACGAGGAGCGTCGAAGACCGGTCGGGACGGCGGTGGTGCCGAGCGCAAGTTCCGGCGGGCGGCGACCAGGATGCTCCGGTCGTTCGACAACGCCGCCAACTGCGGCACCATGGCCAGAGAGAAGTTCATGGTGTCGGCGGCGTAGATACTGCCGACGAGCGGATCGACCAATCGTTCGTGGACTTCGATGCCGAATCGCTGCCGGACGAAGAGGCCGATCGAATCGTGGGGATCGGGACTCGGGGGAAGAAACGGTTCGAGAGCGGCCCGGGCCTTGCCGCGCCACGAGAGCAGGGGACTGCGTGCGAGTCGAGTCAGCCCGGTCGGCACACCGAGCAGCAGTCCCTCGGGGAGTGGGCAGAGTCCGTTGTGGTAGATGGCTGCGTGACCGCTGGCTGGGTGCGTGATCGAGGAATCGAGTCCGAGATCATGTGCCAGGGCCACGGCCTGGGGGACCCGAGCCAGATAGGCGTCCGGACCTTCGTCGACGCTCGGTAACCCGGCGAACGGAGACGTCTTGATCTTTCCGCCGACCCGATCAGCGGCTTCGAGCACTGTGAGATCGATGGCGTTCCGATAGCGCTGGGTCAGTCGGTAGGCCGTCGTCAGTCCGGTGATTCCGCCGCCGATGACGACGACCCGGGCGGCGCGAACGGACATGTCAGGCCGTTGCGAACTGTGCGGTGGCCTCGACCACTCGTCGGGCCAGCGCCGCCATGATCGTCGGATCGTCGTTGACGCAGGCCGTGCGGTCGAAGGCCAGGTGGCGCTCCTCGGCGAA
>JBJTYE010000088.1:0-5017 GCA_046082625.1 Actinomycetota bacterium
TTCGTGGCCGCGGCCACCGGACGGCGCGCCCTGATCGCTCCGCCGTTCATGCACGGAGCCGGCCACTGGGTGAGTTTCAGCACGTGGAACGCCGGAGGAACGGTCATCGTTCCCTCGGTTCCCGAACGGCTCGACCCCCACCACGTCTGGTCCATCGTCGAACGCGAGTCGGTGGACTTCGTGTTGATCGTCGGGGACGCTTTCGCCCGCCCTCTGGTCGACGAACTACGCCGTCATCACCACCGTCTGGACTCGCTCGCCGTGCTGCTGTCCGGAGGCGCGTCCCTCTCGGCCCACCTCAAGTCCGAGCTCTTGGAACTCCTCCCGCAGACAATGATCATCGACGGTCTCGGTTCATCCGAGGCGGGCGGTCAGCTGACGCAAGTGTCGGCCAGCGGCGACGCCGGAACCGGTCTCTTCCCACTGGCGGCCAACAGCCATGTGCTCTCCGAAAACCTGGACGCCGTCCTCGGACCCGGTCACGAGGGCCTCGGGTGGTTGGCCAAGAGCGGGCGACTGGCACTGGGCTACCTCGGTGACCCGGCCAAGACGGCCCGGACCTATCCCGTCATCGATGGTGTGCGCTACGTCGTCCCGGGAGACCGCGCCGTCCTCACCATCGATGGAATGGTCGATCTCCGGGGACGGGATTCGGTCACCATCAATTCCGGTGGGGAGAAGATCTTCGCTGAAGAAGTCGAGATGGCCATCAAGCCGCACCCGGAGGTCTTCGACTGCGTGGTCACCGGTCGTCCGAGCGAGCGTTGGGGGCAGGAAGTCGTGGCGGTCGTCCAACTGCGGCCAGGGTCCTCGGCATCGGCCGACGACCTGCGGGCCGAAGCGGAACGTCACGTGGCCCGCTACAAGATTCCGAAGGTGTTCTGCTTCGTCGACCAGATCGTCCGGTCACCGTCGGGCAAGGCCGACTACCGCTGGGCGGCATCGGTGGCCCGAGCGGCGCCCTGAGGCTCAGAGCGGGAGATCTCCGGTTGCGAGTCGCGTCGTCCCCGTATCGGTGAAGGCTTTGATGGTGTTCTCGGCGATGCGCATCTGGTGGATCTCGTCGGCCCCGTCGGCGAAGCGGGCCCAACGAGCGTGCTGGGCCATGTTGGCCAAGGGTGTATCGGTCGAGTACCCCAGTGCTCCGTGCACCTGGATGGCCCGATCGATGATGCGGTTCAAGCTGTTGGCCACGAAATGCTTGGCCATCGAGACCTCGGTGCGGAAGTCGTCACCGCGGTCGATCTTGAAGGCTGCGTGCAGGACCATCAACTTGCACTGGTAGAGCTCCATCGCCGAATCAGCGATCATCCACTGGACACCTTGCTTCTCCGCCAGATGCGATCCGTGCGAATACCGCTTCAACGACCGATCGACCATCATGTCGAGGGCCATCTCGGCTTGGGCGATCCATCGCATGCAGTGCGCAAGGCGCGCCGGACCCAGTCGATACTGGCCGAGACGGTGACCATTACCCCGACCACCGAGAATCTGCGAGTCGTGAAGACGTAGATCCTCGATGAGGATCTCGCTGTGGCCTCCGGGTCCGTGCATGGTCTCCACTTCGCGGACGTTCTTCCATCCCTCGCAGGGCAGATCGACGATGAAGGCGGTGTTTCCGCCGCGGGACCCTTCGGGCACGTCCAATTCGGTCTTGGCGATGAGGATGGCGAATTTGGCTCGATTGGCTCCGGAGATGAACCACTTGTGGCCGTTGATGATCCATTCGTCGCCGTCCTTCACGGCATGGGTCCTGATGAGGGTGGGATCCGATCCGGCCACTTCCGGTTCGGTCATGGCGAAACAGGACGAACTCACGCCCTCGCACAACGGGCGGAGATACTTCTCCTTCTGCTCCGGGTTGCCCCAGTGGAGCAAGGTGTGCATGTTTCCCTCATCGGGCGCCTGACAATTGAGGACCCACGGCCCGACTCGCGTCTTGGCCGCTTCGGCCTGGACCATGGCGAGGGCCACATGGCCGAGGCCCATCCCGCCCCACTCCTTGGGCATGTGGGGCAACCACAGACCTTGCTTCACGGCCGACTTGCGCAACCTGACGAGTTCGCCGATGTACCGCCCGCGTTCGTCGTCGCCCATCTCGTCGCGATGCCCGAAGGGCTCCATCGCCGGCTTGATTTCGGAGTCGACGAAATCCCGCACCTTGCTGCGAATGGCTTCGTGCTCCGGTGCCAACGTGAAATCGATCATGATCCCCTCCGAATCGGCCGCCGTCCCCCGGTCGGGCCGCCGTGCCCTCATTCTGCTGGATGGTGACCGATGACTGCTAGCCCAGGTCATGACGAGTGGACGGAGGGGTTTAGCCTCACGTCGTGGCCCGAGAACCCGCACCGAACCGGTCGTCTCCGAACGGAGGATCCGAGCGAAGCTGGGACACCGAGACCTTGCCCGAGGGTGAACACAAGGTACGAGCGGTGCGCGACATGTTCGACGCCATCGCCCCCCGCTACGACATGGTGAATCGCATCATGACCTTCCGCCTCGACGTGCGCTGGCGGCGGCGAGCCGTCCGAACTCTGCGATTGGCTCCGGGCAGCGTGGTGCTGGACCTGGCCAGCGGCACCGGAGATCTGTGCATCGATCTGAGGCGCGCCGGCCTCGTCCCGCTGTCGATGGACCTCAGTTTCGGCATGCTGCAGGCCGATCGTTCCGGAGCGCCGCGATGTCAGGCCGACATCCTGCGCCTACCGGTGGCGGATGCCAGCGTGGACGGAGTGACGTGCGGATTCGCGCTCCGGAATCTGGTGAACCTCCCGGACTTCTTCACCGAACTCGGGCGAGTGGTCCGACCTGGGGGTCGTATCGCCCTCCTCGACGTGGGTATTCCACGTCGACGGCTGATCCGCTTCGGCAACGACATCTACTTCGGACGCATCGTGCCCAAGATCGGGGGTTGGCTCTCCGATTCGGCCGCCTATCGCTACCTCCCCAAGAGCGTCGCATACCTCCCACCGGTGGACACCATGTTGGATGCCCTGCGGGCGGCCGGCTTCGGTGATGCCGAGCACCGTCATCTGTCAGGTGGCATCACCCAACTCATGGTCGCCACCCGCGACCGATGATCCGTTCTTTCGGCCGCGAGATGACCACGCCGATCCCGCTCTCAGATCCCGGGGCGTTGCGGGCGACCACGCGTCTCCTCGAGGAGGATGTCGATCTCAACGACGTCGCCGGTGGCGATGGATTCCTCTTCGTCCGCGAGGGAGTGGGATTCGCCGGACAAGGCGTCGCCGGCCACATGCGCTCCGATGAAGCCGAGGAGTTCCTGAGATCCGTTCCGCATGAGAATCACAGCGACCTCGACGTGGCGCCAGTGGCTCTCGGCATCCTGCCCTTTGCGCCCGATCGACCGGCGCACCTCGTTCTCCCACGTCTGACGGTCGGCAAGGATGCCGAAGGTCGAGCCTGGATGACGACCATCGACCCCGACTCTCCTGCTCTTCGATTGGCTCCGCCCCCTCGAATTCGCGCCTCCACCTATGAGGTCACTCAACTCACTCCCATCGACAGTTATCGCGCTGCGGTCCTGGCGGCACGGGACGCAGTCCGACGCGGAGAGATCACCAAGGCCGTGATCGCCCGCGCCATCGAAGTGAGGTCGTCGGAACCGATCGACGTCCATGCCGTCCTGTTGCGCCTGAAAGCCAGCTTCTCCAAGAGCTACCGCTATTCGATGGACGGATTCATCGGTGCGTCACCGGAGCTGCTGTTGAGCATCGACGGCGACGTCGTGCGCTCGCATCCTCTGGCCGGAACCGTGGCCCGCACCGGCGATCCCGAAACCGACCAGCGGCTCGCCGAGACTCTGATGGCCAGTATGAAGGATCAAGTGGAACATCGCATCGTGATCGACGTGATCCACGATCAATTGCTGCCCTGGTGCAGTTATCTCGACTGGCAGGCCGAACCGTCGGTGCTGCAGGTGGCCAACGTCCAACATCTCGGAACCCTGATCGAGGGACGACTCACGACCCCTCGGCCCTCCCTCGTGGAACTCGTCCGCACTCTCTGCCCCACTCCGGCGCTCGGCGGACATCCGCGCCAGGAGGCCCTCGACCTGATCGCCTCCCACGAGGTGGTGGAGCGCGGCCGTTACGGCGGCGCGGTGGGTTGGGTCGACGGGCGCGGAAACGGAACCTGGGCGGTGGCCATCCGCTGCGCCGACCTCTCAGGGGACCGTCGGACCGCCCGACTCATGGCCGGAGGTGGGATCGTGGCCGAGAGCGATCCGGATGCCGAACTCGCCGAGACCCAGGCCAAGTTCCAGGCGATGCTGTCAGCCATCATCCGAGCGTGAGTCGGACGACATCGACGCACGAACGGCGACGGCCACTGCGTCCTGCGCTCGCCGGTGAGCGACCACATCCGCAGCGCGATCGGTGGCCACTCGCACCAGTCGCGGTCCGGGTCCACTCGTCACCCTGTCGAGGTCGGACCGGTCGGTGACGGTCTCGGCCGGCAGACCAGCCGCCTGGGCCAGTGCCACAAGGTCGACGCCGTGAGGAGTGCCGTAGATCCTCTCGAAGATCTCCGGATCCACCGATGACGCCTGGGGAAGATGATGGAAGATGCCTCCGCCGTCGTTGTCGACCACCACGATCCGCACATCGACATCGAGCGAACCCAGCGTCAGCAGACTGGACGCGTCGTGGATCAGAGCCACGTCGCCGATGAGCACTGCGGTCGGCCGACCGCTCCCCCGGGCCACGCCGATGGCTGTGGCCACGACACCGTCGATCCCGTTCGCACCGCGATTGGCGTGGACGGTCAGATGACTGCAGCATCCGCCGAACCATTCGACGTCACGGACCGGCATCGACGACGAGAGCACCAGGTTCGCTCCGGCCGGCAGTGTCGCCACCACGGCGCGAGCCGCACTCACGCCATCGGCCAGTTTCGATCCGTCGATCTCCGACAGAGCGGCGCGCGCCGCGGCGTCGGCGGCGAACCACATCTTCGAATCCTCCGCAAGCTCGGTCGGCTGCGAGACGGCGAGTCG
>JBJTYE010000089.1:0-16071 GCA_046082625.1 Actinomycetota bacterium
GAGATAGTCGAATGCCGCTTCCTGGATCTGGGCGGCGATCTCGGCTCCGAGGCCGCCGAAGCGCACGGCTTCGTGGACCACGACCACGCGATTGGTCCTACGGACCGATTCCACGATGGTTTCGGTGTCGAGAGGTTGCAGAGTGCGCAGGTCGATCACGTCGCAGTCGATGCCCTCGGCGGCCAGTGTCTCGGCAGCCGCCAACGCTTCGTTGGCCATCCGGGCATACGCCACGATGGTGACGTCCTTTCCGGGTCGCGTCACCTTCGCTTTGCCGAGCGGAATCGCGTAGGGCTCCTCGGGGACCACGCCGGTCATTCCGAGGAGCCGCTTGTGCTTGATCATCATGGTCGGGTTGTTCTCCTTGATGCAGGAGATCATCAAACCCTTCATGTCGTAGGGGGTCGAGGGGAACACCACCTTCAATCCGGGAATGTGGCACAGAAGTGCCTCCAACGACTGGCTGTGCTGCGCAGCTGCCGAAAGTCCCCCACCGCCGGCGGTGGTGATGGTGAGCGGCAGGGTGGCCTCGCCGCCGAACATGTACTTCAACTTGGCGGCTTGGTTGACGATCTGGTCGAAGGCCACGCAGATGAAATCCATGAACATCAAGTCCACGATCGGACGAAGTCCGGTCACTGCCGCGCCCACGCCGAGACCGACGATGGCTTGTTCGCTGATGGGGGTGTCCACGACGCGTTCGGCGCCGAACTTGGCCTGGAGTCCGTTGAAGGTGCCGAAGACGCCACCGAAGGCGCCGATGTCCTCGCCGGCGCAGAAGACGTCCGGGTCGGCTTCCATCATCTGGCTCACGGCTTCGTTGAACGCCATGACGTAGGGGAGTTTGCGTTCGGAACTCACTGCACACCTCCGGCGGTGTAGACGTTCTCGAGAATCTGGTCCGGGGTGGGGTACGGACTCTCCTCGGCAAAGGTGATGGCGGTGTCGATGGCCGCACGCAGTTCGGCCCACACTGCGTCGAAGTCGGCCTGGGAGGCGGAACCGCTGGCGATCATGCGCTTTTCCAATCCGAAGATGGGATCCCGTTCCTTCCAACGAGCCACTTCTTCGTCGGAGCGGTACTTCAGACCGAGGTTCTGGACGCCGTGGTGGTTGTAGAAGCGGTAGGTCTTGGCTTCGATGAGAGCCGGACCCCCTCCGGCGCGGGCCCTCGCCACGGCTTCGCTGGCGGCCTCGTGGACGGCGATGACGTCCATACCGTCCACGATGATGCCGGGCATGCCGTAACCGGCGGCGCGATCCACGATGTCGGTGATGGCCATGGTCTTGTCGCGCGGGGTGAACTCCCCGTATTCGTTGTTCTCGCAGGCGAACACGATCGGCAGATGCAGGGCGCAGGCCATGTTGGCGGCCTCGTGGAAGGCTCCGATGTTGGTGGAGCCGTCACCGAAGAAGGCCACCGCCACCTGACCCCGGCCGCGGTACTTGTTGGCGAAGGCCGCTCCGACGGCGATGGGAGTTCCGGCTCCCACGATGCCGTTTGCTCCGAGCATGCCGAGCGAGGTATCGCTGATGTGCATCGATCCGCCCTTGCCCTTGCAGTACCCGGTGGCCTTGCCCATCAGTTCGGCCATCATCCGATTGAAGTCGCCACCCTTGGCCACCAGATGTCCGTGTCCCCGGTGGGTGGAGGTGATGTAGTCGTCGTCGTCGAGGGCTCCGCACACTCCGGCGGCCACGGCTTCCTCGCCCACGTAGAGATGGAGGAAACCGGGCAGCTTGTTGGCTTCGGCCAGGCGGCCGGCGGCCTCTTCGAAGAGACGGATGCGAACCATGCGCCGATGCAGATCGAACTGCTTGTCGATGGGGATGTCGTGACCGGAGGTCGTCATGTTCTCTCTTCCTGATGTCATGTGGTCGTTCCTGCATTCCGGGCCCATCTCAGCGAGCGGCGCAGGAGTTCGTAGTAGGCGGGCTTCTCCCAGGAGCAGCGTTCGATGCGGGGATAGAAGTCCAGCACCGGGGCCATGTCGTAGTGGCCCCGGCAGTGACCGAGGGTGTTGTACAGGACCGAACCTGCACCCAACTGCCGCAGGTACATGATCGGATGGACCGGATCGCAGGCGGTCCAATCGGCTTCGACGAAACCCTTGGCGTCTCCCTGCCAGACCGTGTGCAGAAGAACGTGCAGCGACTCGCGATCGGCGTATTCGCTGAGATACAGCTCGTCGTCGGTGTCGAAGGGCTCGATGTCCTCCACCAGCCAATGCGCTGGATCACTGACCTGCACGGTGTAGGGCTGGATCGGCGGATGGGCCACGAACTGGCTGCCGAGGGTGTCGGCCCACAGGGGAAAGACCCGTGGCGAATCGACGCCTTTCGGTCCGCCCAGGGTGAGAGCGGAGTTGGTTCCGTGCAGGGCCACCCAGCGACCGCCGGCTTCCACCCAGGAGCGGATCTCGCGTTGGGCTCGCTCGGAGGGCCGGACATCGCAGGTGTAGGACACCAGGATCGAAGCTCGGGTGATGCCGTCGGTGTCCTCGTAGTCGGGTTGCACCCGCACCCGGAATTCGTCGTGTTCGGCGAGCAGGCCCAGAAGTTCGCGACGGGCGAAGTCGATGTCGTGATACTTGCCGCCGGCCACGAGGGTGACCTCGATGCGCCGACCCGGAGACTCGGTGCTCATGATCGCTCGGAGCTCATCGCTGAACGAAACGGGGGCTCGGTGTTCAGAAGTCGACGCGCTTCAGGAAGCCGCCGTCCACCGTCACGTTGACACCGTTGATGTGCTTGGCGGCATTGCTGGCGAGGAACACCACGGTGTTGGCCACATCGGATGGTTCACCCATATGGCCGCCCGGGTGGGACTTCTCGGTGGCTTCGAAGAAGGGGGGCATGGCGTTCTTGATCATGTCCCAGTCGCCCCCTTGCACCATGATCGGCCCGGGGGAGACCACGTTGCAGCGAATCCCTTGGGCGCCGAGCACCTGAGCCTGGCCGAGGGTCCAGTTGGTCACGGCGGACTTGAGAGCGCTGTAACTGCCCGATCCGGGGCCGAAGTGCTCGGCGGTGGCCGTGGTACCGATGCTGATCACCGATCCTCCACCGTTGGCCAACGCGGCCGAGGCGGCATCGACTCCGTGGACGAGAGCCATGAGATCGATGTTGAAGTTGTTGATCCACTGCTCCAGTTTGCGGGCCGGCTTGCCGGAGGTGTTGTGCACGTAGACATCGATGCCGCCCAGTTGTTCGGCCGAGGACGTCACCCAGGCTCGCAGCGCGGCCGAGTCTCCGGCGTCGACGGCAGATCCGACGACCCGGCCCGACTTGCCCAGTTCGGCGACGGCGGCGGTCACTTCATCGGCATTTCGTGCGCAAATGGCCACGTGGGCCCCTTCAGCGAGAAAGGCCTCGGCGATGGCACGACCGATGCCTTTGGTCGCACCGGTGACCAACACCTTCTTGTCCTTGAGTCCGAGTTCCATCATGTTCCCCCTTGTTCAGCGCCGGGTTTCCTTCCACGGCAGATCCTTGTCGAGCCGCGGTTCCCCCGGTAGTCCGAGGACGCGCTCTCCGATGATGTTCCGTTGAGTCTCGTCGGACCCTCCGGCGATGCGGTAGCCGGGCGCGCCGAGAACGTGTTCTCCCCAGCCGTAGGTGCCCCATTCTCCGGTATCGGCGACCAACGACATGCCCAGGATCTGCGAGACGACCTCGGAGACGAAGGTCATGCCTTCGGTCCAGAGCAACTTGCCGAGCGATCCTTCGGGTCCGGGAGGCGCTCCCGAGCGGCGGAGATCGGCGGCTCGACGATTGACGAATCCTTCGATGCGGAAGTGCGTGTACGCCTTGGCGAGTTCCTGACGCAGAACCGGATGTTGCGTCACTCCCATGGCCCGTGCGGTGGCCAGCAGGACCCGCCAAGATCCGCCGACGCGTGTTCCGCCACCGCCGCCGTCTCCGGAATGGTCGCGTTCGAAGCCCAGAGTGGTGAGGGCCACCTTCCAGCCTTCGCCCTCGGGTCCGAGGCGCATGGAGTCCGGGATGCGAACGTCGTTGAAGAAGACTTCGTTGAACGATGATCCGCCGCTCATCTGCTTGATGGGTCGGATCTCGATGCCGGGCAGGTCCATCGGGATGATGAAGGCGGTCATTCCCTTGTGTTTCACCGCGTCGACATCGCTGCGGGCGATGAGTTCGCCGTATTTCGAGAACTGGGCACCGGAACTCCAGACCTTCTGGCCGTTGATCACCCATTCGTCGCCGTCGCGCTCGGCGCGACAAGCCAGTGATGCCAAGTCGCTGCCGGCCCCCGGTTCGGAGAAGAGCTGACAGCACAGATCCCGTGTAGCCAGGAAGCGCCCGACATAGTCGGCCTTCTGCTCGGGGGTGCCGTAGATGTTGATGGTCGGGGCGATGAGGCCGATGGTCACCGAATGGGTCTCGTGACCGGTCGGGGTGGCGAAGAGGGCCTCGAGTTTCGAGAAGGCCCGGGCGTACTCGCGGGGGAGCCCCAGTCCGCCGTGTTCGACGGGCCAGGTGATGGCGTGGTATCCGCGTTCGGCCTTCTTGCGGGTCCAGGCACTCGCTCGGTCGAGGAGAGCCCGTTCTTCTTCGAAGGTCAGCGAGTGGAACACCGAGACCGAGAACTCCCCGTCTCCCCAGACGAGTTCTTTGTCCTCGGTCCCGCTCGAGCGGTACTCGGCATGGGCTTCGAGCCAGGCCTTGGCCTCGCGGGTGAATTCCTCGAGAGAAGGGGCCGATGTGGTGCTCACGGGGCCACCGTAATTGACCACCCCCGCAGGAGGGGAACCGGGGGGCACTCTCCCCTGCTCGTCGGGGAGCGGCAAGTGTCTATGCTTCGGCCGTCGGCAGACGCATTATTCGTTCCGTTGACAGGGGGGATGTCGGATGGGGACATTGGACGGTCGGGTCGCTTGCGTGACCGGAGGGACCAGGGGAATCGGGCTGGCCATCGCCAAGGCCTTTCTGGACGAAGGGGCCCGAGTCGTCATCAACGGGCGAAATCCGGACAAGGCGGCCAGGACCATAGCCGAATTGAATGCCGGCGACCGGGTGCACTTCATCGCCGGCGACGTGAAGAGACGCCAGGACTGCGAAGCCGTGGTCGACGGCACCGTCGATCATTTCGGGCGCATCGACATCCTCGTCGCCAATGCCGGCGGGGCCGACGGCTTCGCCCCGATCGCCGATCTGAGCGACGAAGCGATGGACGAGGCCATGAAATGGAATCTCTGGCACACGCTCTGGGTGATGCGTCGAGCCTTCAAGTACATGATCCCGCAGGGATACGGCCGGGTGATCAACGTGTCATCGGTGGAAGGCAAGGTCGGCAAGCCCGGGATGTCGACGTACGTGGCCGCCAAGCACGCCGTGAACGGCCTCACGAAATCCGCCGCCAAGGAGGTCGGCGCGCTCGGGATCACGGTGAATGCCGTATGTCCGGGTGTGATCGAGACCGACATCGTGAAAGAGGGCGGGGCCGGTGCTGCGGCAGCCATGGGGCTGACCTATGACGAGTTGCTGGCGACGTTCGCCGCCGACTCGGCGATCAAGCGCATCAACGAAGTGGAGGACGTGGCGCATGTGGCCGTTCTCTTGGCATCGGACATCGGCGGCGGGATCACCGGATCATTGATCTCGATCGACGGCGGAACGTCGCCGTACTGAACGTCACGGAACGAAGGGGGAATCCATGGGCAAACTCGACGGAAAGGTGGCCTGCATCACCGGGGGCACCAGGAGTATCGGCCGGGCCATGGCCGATGCCTTCATCGCTGAAGGCGCTTCGGTGGTGGTGAACGGTCGCGATCCGGCCAAAGGTGAACGGTGCATCACCGAGATGAATGCCGGTGACCGCGCCGTGTTCTTTGCCGGCGATGCCGCCAAGCAATCCGTGGTCGAGGGACTGATCGACTTCACCATCGAGAAGTTCGGCAAGCTCGACATCTGTTGTTTGAACTCCGGTGGCGTCCAGGCGACGGCCCCGGTCTTCATGATGACCGACGACGAGTGGAATCTCGAGGTCGACTGGAACCTCAATCACGTCTTCTGGGGGATGCGACGGGCCCTGCAGCACATGATGCCGCGGCAGTCCGGCCGGATCATCGTGACTTCGTCGGTGGAGGGCAAGCTGGGAAAGCCAGGATTGCCTGGATACGTGGCCACCAAACATGCGGTGAACGGATTGGTGAAATCCGCCGCCCACGAGGTGGGCACCATGGGTATCACCGTGAACGCGATCCTGCCGGGCATCATCGAGACCGACATCGTGCGCGAAACCGGACCGGCCTCCGCCGAGGCCATGGGTGTGGGTTCTTATGAAGCCCTCATCGAGATGTTCTGCAGCGAATCCTCGATCAAGCGTCCCAATCGGGTCGAGGAGGTGGCCGCAGTAGCCGTTCTCCTGGCTTCCGATGCCGCTCGGAACATGACCGGCTGTCTCTTCCCAGTCGACGGCGGGACTCTGCCCTACTGATGACGGGATCTCGCGTCACCATCGTGACGGGTGCAGCCTCCGGGATCGGCCGGGCGGCCGTCGAGCGCCTCGTGAACCGCGGTGAAAGGGTGGTGGCCGTCGACCGTGCGGGGGACGCCCTGGACTCGATCGGTCGGCAGGGAGTCGTGGAGGTGGTGGCGGGGGACGTGACCGACGCAGCGGTCAACGAAGAAGCCGTGTCGCGTGCGACGTCCGCTTTCGGCGGTCTCGACGCCGTGGTCCTGAACGCCGGAATGCCGGCGAGTGGCGACATCGTCGACCTTCCGCTCGAGGTTTTCGATCGCACTTTGGAGGTCAACGTGCGATCCGTTCTGCTCGGGATCAGGGCGGCGGTACCGGCCCTGCGTCGACGCGGCGGTGGCCGCATCGTGATCACCGCCTCCACCTCCGGGATCGGTGCCGACCCGAACATGTGGCCGTACAACACGGCCAAGGCGGCGGCCATCAATTTGGGGCGGGCCGCCGCAGTGGATCTCGGAGCGGACGGCATCACCGTCAACATCGTGTGCCCGGGTCCGACCGAAACCGGGATGACCCGCGGGTTGGCCGCCGTGCCGGCCGTGTACGAGGGTCTCCGACGATCGATTCCCCTGCAGCGTTGGGGGCAGGCCGATGAGGTCGCCGCCGTGATCGTCTTCCTTGCTTCCGAGGAGGCCAGCTTCGTCACTGGCGCCGTGATCCCGGTCGACGGTGGAGTCACGGCGAACACCGGCCAGTTCACCCCTCGGCCCATCCCCGACGTTTGAAGATCCGAAGGAGAAACCTGTGTCCGAACATCCGGAGAACTACGAGGACGTCACCGTCTACGGACTCGACGAGGACGTCGAGGAGGAACTTCTGCTCGCCCACAACGAATGCACGTTCATCTGGTCCAACAAGGAGGGATGGCCGGTCGGTGTGATCATGTCGTACGTCTGGCGCCGCGGCTGCTTCTGGCTCACGGCCTCGTCGCAACGAGCGCGAATCTCTGCCGTGCGCCGGGATCCGCGCGTCTGCGTGGTGGTGACATCGACCGGGTCGCCACTGCCGCGCAACAAGGCTGTCACGTGGAAGGGAACGTGCGAGATTCTCGATGATCGCGAGACCAAGGACTGGTTCTACCGAGAACTCGCCGATGCCATCATGGGCGGTCGCAACGCCCGCAGCGACGCCTTCTTCGATTTCCTGGATTCACCGCGGCGTGTCATCCTGAAGGTGACCCCGACTCAGCGCATTGGCTATGACGGAGCCAAGATGGGCAAGGCCACGACCGAATGGATGGCCGATCGGGCCAGGAACAGTTGACCGAAGACGTGCAGGATCAGCGTCGAGGCGAAGATCGCATTCGAATACCCCAAGAGAGGACAACCACATGAGCACCAACCTCGGACTGACCGCTGATCAAGTCCTCACCACGACCCGTTCGGTCCGCAAGCGCTTGGACCTGAAGCGTCCCGTGCCACGGGACGTGCTCGTCGAGTGCGTCGAGATCGCCCATCAAGCCCCCACCGGATCCAACATGCAGGGATGGCGTTGGTTGTTCGTCGAGGACCAGGCCAAGAAGAAGGCCCTGGCCGACATGTACCGCGGCAACTTCTACCCGTACATCAACGATCCGAACCGTCCCAAACGAGACGACCAGGGCGAGCGGATCCTGGATTCGGCCACGTATCTCGCCGATGTCCTCGACCAAGTCCCGGTTCTGCTCATTCCGCTCATCGCCGGCCGACTCGATGTGGGGACTCCGGCCTTCCAGCAGGCTTCGTCATGGGGTTCGCTGCTGCCGGCGGTCTGGAGTTTCATGCTCGCCCTGCGCGAACGCGGACTCGGCTCGGCCTGGACGACTCTGCATCTGCCCAACGAGCGAGAAGCCGCCGATCTGCTCGGGATTCCCTTCGATCAGTACACCCAGGCCGGCCTCTTTCCGGTGGCCTACACGATCGGTACGGACTTCAAGGTCGCGAAGCGAGTTCCCGCCGAGAAGTTCATTCGCTGGGATTCCTGGACCTGACGGAAGGTCTCGGGTCACGCCGACCCTGACGCGATCTGCGCCGAGGCCGCCCAGCGAATGGCGTTGGCCAGAACGAGTCGGAAATGCGGATCGGCATAGGTGACCGGCCCGTCTCCGAACTGCAGGTACACCAGCGGTGAGTTCCCGACCGTCTTGACCCATCCGACGAGGTCGCTCCCGGGCGGATGACTCCAGCCCTCGTTGGTGTTGCGTCGACCTCGGATGGCCGAGTCGGCCGAGAAGAAGCGAGACGCATCGTCGACGGGGAAGTTGGTTCGCAGAAGCGGCGTCACCGAATCCTCGAAGACCGGAAAGCAGTAGAGCTCGTCGGTGATGTCGAAGGAAACTGGTAGTCCGGCGCAGATCGGATGGTCCGGATCGAGAACCTGCACCGTATGGCGGACGTCGAAGAGGTACCCGGAGTCGGGATAGCCGATACCACGAAGAGTTCCCGGTTGGTAGTGGAACCGGGCGCCGACCAACTCGGCGAATCCTTCCCACGCCGGCCAACTGGCCACCGCATGGTGCAAGAAGACCAATCCGGTTCCTTCCCGCTGCAGGTCCTCGAAGACGGCGATGACCTCATCGGAGGGAGACGGGAACTCGACCGGTGGGTTGGCGCCGGTGAAGCGGAGCCCGGGCATGTCGTAGAAGACGACGACGTCGCTGCCGACCGACGGCGTCGGAACGCCGGACCATTCGATGCCGTCCATCGACTCGAAGATGTCGAAGAAGGGCTCGGCCTCGAACGGGTGGCCGCCGGTGACGACTTGGACCGAGATGCTCACCGGTCGAGCGGAGCTTGAGCCAGTCGATGGTTGGCGATCTGCGGTCCACCGACCCAGCCGCACATCTGAGGGTCGCATTCGCGGATCTCGCCCTCCAGGTGACGGCCGTCGACGGCGAAGATTCCCCACTGGCCGTCCTTGCTGACGCGAATGTTGCCCTCGCCGTCCTGCTCGTAGAGGGCCTTGCTGAAGGGATGGATGATGCCGCGCATCAGGAGGTCCTTCCCATCCACTCGTCGAACTTCTGGTGAAGCCACCGGACCTTGGCTTCCTGATAATTGGACAAGGTCACTCCGGGTTTGAAGGTGGTCTCCAGTCCCAACTGCACCTTCGACATGTTGAAGACGTCCTGGTCGAACACTTTGGCAAGCATGCCCAACTCTGGGGCGTTGGTCCACGGCTCGTCGATGTCGAGATCACGTCGCTTGGCCGGGACAGGACGGTCACCCTTGAACGGCGCGAGGAACATGACTTCCATGATCGATGAACGGTGGTCGTCGCCGTTGGGACGGAACCGGTACACGATCCGGTTGAAGGCACCCCACGGATGGAAGTTGGGGAAGAGCGTGTAGTCGATGCTGTCCATGAATTCGGCGTCGCTCATGGCGTCGACTCGATCACCGACCACGGCCCTCCATCGTTCGCGTGCGCCGGCGGCCCCGACGGCTCGAGCGGACGCCCCGTCGGGTACGGCGATCGGACTCATCTGATCGACGCGGACGTCTAGCATGGACTTCATCATCTCGTCTTCGGACACCTCGTACCACAGCAACGGACTCGGAGTGAGCGCGGGCGTGATGACCCGGGCGAAGTTGTCCCAGATGTCGACCTGGGAGTTGGTGTCGCCGAGATAGTAGAGAATCTGCGGGTGCGTCGCGTTGACGTGGTAGGCCTCGCAGAAGGCTTCCTGGGCGATCTTCCAATTGGCACCGATGATCTTGGTGACATGGGCCTCGATGTAGCGGTCCGCCAGGTTCCAGACGGAGAACTGATCGTCGAGAGCGCCGATGAAATCCTCGAGTGGTTCGCAGTCGGGATCCGGATTGATGAAGACGAATCCGGCCCAGGTTCCCACCCGGCACTCGGGCAGTATGAAGTCGTCGTTGCGTCGTTCTTCGACGTGGGGGAAGTCCCAGCCGGCGGGAACATCGGCCAGCCGGCCGTCGAGCGCCCAGGCGAATCCGTGGAACGCGCAACGGATCTCCGAGCAGTGTCCGTCGTAGTCCTTGAGGCGACGTCCCCGGTGGAGGCAGGCGTTCGGGAAGGCCTTGATGGAGCCGTCCACCTGCCGCACGATGATGAAGGACAGATTGCTGATCTCGTAGACCAGGTGGTCACCCGGTTCGGGGATCTGCTCCTCGCGACAGGCGAACTGCCAGACGCGCAACCAGAGGCGCTCACGTTCCAACTCGTGCCTCTCGCGGGAGATGTAGCGGTCGATCGGAACGTCCTGGTCGCCGAGGAACCGCGGTGACTCGAGGCGCAGGACGGCGGGGACCGGATGGGTGTCGGAGTCCAGAAGTTCCTGATACGTGACACCGGGAGAGCGAGCGGGCCGTGGGTCGAGTGCCGTCATGGATTCATTATTGACCCGGTGATCACTTTCGTCCAGCACCGAACTACGCTCCCAGGCAGGGACGGAAAAGAGGGGAATATGTTGACGTTCGCCGACATCTTCGAGGCACATGCCGACTCGATGCCGCAGGCGGTGGCTATTTCGTGCGGTGACCGTGACGTCACCTGGGGCGACTACGACGACTCGGCGGCCCGTCTGGCTTCGGCCTATGCGGCAGCCGGACTCGGGGTCGGCTCGAAAGTGGGCATGTTCATGTATAACTGCCCGGAGTACCTGATCACCCAGTACGCGGCCTTCAAGTCGCGGATCACGCCGGTGAACGTGAATTACCGGTACCTCGACGACGAACTCTGGTACCTGCTCGACAACTCCGACTGCGAGGCGGTGGTCTTCCATGCCAGCCTCGGAGATCGCATCGGCCGGATCAAGGATCGGCTCCCCAAGTTGAAGCTGCTGATCGAAGTGGCCGATGGTCCGTCGGCCGGTGTCGGTGGAGCCCGCTCCTGGAACGAGACCATCGAAAGTCACCAACCGGCCGCCCGTCAGACCCGCGCCGTCGACGACCTCTACATGCTCTACACCGGTGGTACGACCGGAATGCCCAAGGGTGTCATGTATTCGACGGGAACCTTCACCGAAGGGTTCCTGGCCTTCTACACCGGTCCGATGGGACGAGGTCCGTTCACTTCGGTCGCCGAGATCAGCGCCACGGCCAAGGGATTGCACGCCGCAGTCGGGCAGCCGGTGGCGATTCCGGCCTGTCCCTTGATGCACGGCACCGGTGTGTGGTTGGGGGCACTGCTTCCGCATCTGATGGCCGGAAAGGTCGTCCTGCTCGAAGGTCGGTCCTTCGACGCCCATGAGATGTTCCGAGCCATTGAGAAGCACCGGGTCGGTTCATTGGTGATCGTGGGCGATGCTTTCGCTCGTCCGATGATGAACGCTCTACGGGAGAAGGCCGCCACAACTCCGTACGACGCCTCATCGGTGACCACGATCATCTCCACCGGTGCCATGTTCTCGGCCGAGGTGAAGGCTGGGATCTTCGAACACATGCCGGGGGCCATCGTGATGGACATCCTCGGTTCCAGCGAAGGTGGGATGGCCCAGACCATGGCCACCAAGGACAATGTCAACACCACGGCCAAGTTCGGTGCCATGCCCAACACCAAGGTGTTCGGACCCGACGACACCGAAGTCGTTCCCGGTTCGGGTGTCGTCGGCATGGTCGGGGTGAGTGGAGCGAATGTTCCTTTGGGGTACTACAAGGATCCGGAGAAGTCGGCGCGTACGTTCCGCGAAATCGCCGGCGTCAGGTACTCGTTCCCGGGTGACATGGCCACCGTCGAAGCCGATGGAACCATCAACCTTCTCGGCCGGGGATCGAACTGCATCAACACCGCCGGTGAGAAGGTCTTCCCGGAAGAAGTGGAAGAGGCCGTCAAGACGCACGGTGCCGTGGCCGACTGTCTGATCTTCGGCATCCCCGACGAGAAGTACGGAAGCCGCGTCGTGGGCGTGGCCTCCACGGCGACCGGGCAGTCGACCCCCACCGGTGACGAGGTGATCGCCTACACCAAGACCAAGCTGTCCAGTTACAAAGTTCCCAAAGAGCTGGTGTTCGTGGCCACCGTGCCGCGGGCCCCGAATGGCAAAGCCGACTACGTGACGGCCCGCAAGCTCTTCGAAGCGGGAGGAGGCGCGGGATGACGACCATCATCGATCCGAGTAGCGACGAGTCCGTGGGCGCCGCCCGCAGTGTCGGTCCGAGCGTGCAGGATCTGCTCGTCGCCGACACCCGTCAGGTGCCGGAATCTCTGCTGGACCATTCCTACGCTTCCCAGGGAACGGTCGACATCCCGAAGTCGCGGTACACGTCACCGGAGTTCGCGGCTTTGGAGAACGAGTACATGTGGACCAAGACCTGGCAGATGGCCTGCACGGTCGACGAAGTGGCCCAACCCGGTGACCATGTCGTCTACGACGTCGCCGACCAGTCCGTCATCGTCGTGCGGACCAAGGACGGAACCATCAAGGCCTTCCACAACTCGTGTCTTCACCGCGGCACCAAACTGCGCACCGACGACGGACGTGTGGCGTCGTTCCGCTGTCCGTTCCATGGATGGCGCTGGGATCTGGACGGCAACCTCACCGAACTTCCTGCCGAATGGGATTTCCCGCAGGTTTGGCAACAGCCGGATTCCTGTCTGCCCCAAGCGCAGGTCGCCGAATGGTGTGGATTCGTCTTCATCAATCTCGATCCCGAGGCCAAACCGTTCAACGAGGTGGCCAGCAAATTGGTGGAGCATTTCGGTCGTGACTTCGGGATGGAGAACCGCTACAAGGCCTTCCACGCGGTCAAGGAAGTCTCGGCCAACTGGAAAGTTTGCATGGAGGCCTTCGCCGAGGGGTACCACGTGATCGCCACTCATCCGCAGATCCTCGAATTCGCCGGTGACGCCAACAGCGAATACTCCATCTGGCCGGATTCGCCGTTCGTCACTCGCTTCATCAACGGGTTCGGAATTCAGAGTCCCCATCTGGGCGATCTGACCGAACAACAGGTCGCCGATGCCTATCTCGAATTCTCGGCCCGTTCGGCGCGTGGGTCGGTGGAAGTCCCCGACGGCAAGAGTGCCCGTGAAGTCGTGGCCGAAGTCTTCCGGTCCTTCATGGGCCCGCTCTTCGGCGTGGATCTCTCCAACGTCTCGGACACCGAAATGCTGGATGCTCACCTGTACCACTTGTTCCCGGCGTTCGCCCCGTGGGCCGGGATCGGTCAGTCGCTCGTGTACCGATGGAGGCCGGGACCGACTCCGGACACGTGTTACATGGATGTCGTGCGGATGATGCCCGTTCCCGAGGGTCAGGAGCGTCCGAAGCCGGCTCCGATTCAACGCTTGCAACGCGAGCAGTCCTGGCACGAAGCCGAGGGAATGGGCGGTCTGGCCGCAGTCTTCGAACAGGACATGGAGAACCTTCCCAAGGTGCAACTGGGCCTGAAGATGACTGCCAAGCGGGCCAAGAAGGGCGTGTCGTTCGGTCTCTATCAAGAAGCCCGCATGCGCCTGATCCACCGCCATATCGACGACGCCATCATCGAAGGACTGCGCAGCGACGGCCGTTCACTGGACGACGTCGCGCCGTATCTCGTTCCCGAGGGCTGACGTGGTCGACGAGAGTTGGGCGACCCTGTGGGAGGCCCTGGCCGCCGCACAGCCCGACCATGTGGCCGTGGTGATCGGCGATCATCGCATCACCTGGAAAGAACTCGACGGCCGGGCATCGCGACTGGCCACGGTCCTGGCCGACCACGGCATCGGTCTCGACGCCAAGGTCGGACAACTGCTGTACAACTGTCCGGAGTATCTGGAATCGGCGTATGCGGCATTCAAGGTTCGTGCCAGCACGGTCAACGTCAACTATCGCTACAAGGCCCCGGAGATCGTCCACGTGCTGGCCGATGCCGGCGCCAGCGCGTTGGTCTTTCATTCGTCATTCGCCGAGGTGGTCGCAGAGGCCCGAGCGAGTCTTCCCGGACTGCGACTTCTCCTGCAGGTGGACTCAGGTGATGGCCAACCTCTGCTCGACGGAGCGGTGTCCTATGAAGACGTGCTGACGGCCAGTGCACCGGCGACACCGATCCCGCGTTCTGGTGGCGACTCGCTGCTGCTCTACACCGGCGGCACCACCGGTCTTCCCAAGGGGGTGGTCTGGAGTCATCGCGGGTTGTTCGGAGCATTGGCCTTCACCGGCTATGCCTCGATCGGTCTGCCGGTTCCGGAGACTCCCGAGGAAGTGGCCAAGGTTGCAGTCGACCTGAAGGCCGCCGGACGCGGTCCGGTGAACATGACCGCTCCGCCGCTCATGCACGGAACCGCCATGTTCCTGGCCTTTTCCACCTTCGTTCTCGGTGGCACGGTGGTGTTGCTCGGCAGTCGTCGATTCGATCCGGCCGAACTGTTGCGTCTGGTGGAGCGTGAACGTGTGAGCCAGGTCTCGATCGTGGGTGACGCCTTCGCTCGACCCATCGTGGCCGAGATCGAACGGGCCGAGAATGACGGCACCCCGTACGACCTCTCGTCGCTGACACGAATCGTCTCCACTGGGGCGACTCTGTCGAGCCAGATGAAGCAGGCCCTCATGAGTCGCGCCCCCTCGGCGATGGTTCTCGACATGATCGGGGCCTCCGAGGGCGGGCCCTTCGCCGTGGCCATGACCATGCCCGGACAGGATCCGATCGATACCGCCAAGTTCATGGCGACACCGAACACGGTGCTCTTCGATGCGACCACCTGGGAGAAGATCCCCTTCGGATCCGGACGGGCCGGAGTCCTGGCTGCCGCGGGACCGATGCCCGAGGGCTACTTCGGGGATCCGGACAAGACCGCCCGAACCTTTCCGGTCATCGACGGCGTCCGCTACTCGGTTCCGGGTGACTACGCCGAGATCGACGCCGACGGGACGGTACGACTGCTCGGACGCGGCTCGGTGTGCATCAACACGGGTGGGGAGAAGGTGTACCCGGAAGAGGTGGAAGTGGCGGCTCGCTCTCATGCCGACATCGTCGATTGTGTGGCGGTCGGTGTGCCCGACGATCGCTTCGGGGAGAAAGTGGCGCTCGTCGCCTCCCGACGAGACGGTTCGACGGTCTCGGAAGCCGAGGTGATCGATCACGTCAAGGCCTCGATCGCCGATTACAAGGTGCCACGCACGGTGGTCTTCGTGGACCAGGTCTACCGCAGTCCGTCGGGCAAGGCGGATTACCGCTGGGCGCGCCAGGTTGTTGTCGACAACTGACCGGATGGTCCCCGCAATTCAGCCGTGAGTCGGCCGAGTCGTCGAACTCTTCAATCGAATGTCGACGTGGCTTTGAAATCGGGGCCGTACACCGGTGCTGTGGCATCGATGCGATGTTTCCGGCTGACCGCCGACTTCAGGCCGAAGCTTCCGAGGGTTTCGCGCATTTTGTGATAGTTCGGATGATCGAAGTGGGCGGCCAGGGTCTCGGCGTCCTCCCAGAGTTCGTACACCTGAATGAGATCGGCTTCGATCGGATCTGCGGCGAAGCAGTAGGCGATGCATCCGGGCGCGGCGTCCCGCGTGGCCTTCTGGTACGGAATCGAGGCCGCAACGGCGGCATCCCGTGTGGCCTGATCGTTGAAACGGATCGCAGCTTCGATGGCGATGAGAGCCATGGTTCCCCCAAGAGTCCAGCCGGTTCGTCCGGGCGGAG
>JBJTYE010000090.1:0-3044 GCA_046082625.1 Actinomycetota bacterium
CTCGGGGACTTGATCGTCGACAATCTCACCGCCCCGACGGTTCTCTGCTTCGTGATCGGCCTCGTGGCCGTGGCCGTTCGCAGCGATTTGCGGCTTCCAGAACAGGTCGGAAGTCTGGTCTCCACGTATCTCCTCCTCGCCATCGGTTTGAAGGGGGGAACGCGCCTCCAGGATGCGTCGTTCTCGGACATCTGGGGTCCGATCCTGGCCACCTTGGCTCTGGGCGTCATCACGCCACTGGTGGCCTTCATCGGTGCCCGTCGTGTTGCCCGCTTGGGGACGGTCGACGCCGCCGCCATGGCCGCCCATTTCGGATCGGTCTCGGCGGTGACCTTCACGGCCGCCGAGGTGTTCGCCCGTTCGGCCGACCCGAACATCGAGGGGTTTCTCCCGGCTCTGGTGGCGATCCTCGAAGTCCCGGGCATCGTCATCGCCTTGGTGCTGGCGGTCAGGGTCACCGGGTCGGGGGGCACGCGGGCCGCAGTCCACGAGGTGCTGACCGGCAAGAGCATCATGCTTCTCGTCGGAGGTCTGGTCATCGGTTTCGTGGCCTCACCGGAGGCCTTCGATCAGGTCGATCCGTTCTTCATCGGACTCTTTCCGGGCATGCTCTGTCTGTTCCTGCTGGA
Organism: Actinomycetota bacterium; assembly: GCA_046082625.1. GTDB lineage: Bacteria > Actinomycetota > Acidimicrobiia > Acidimicrobiales > Ilumatobacteraceae > Casp-actino8. The sequence goes on from JBJTYE010000090.1 coordinate 630, forward strand.
CCTCGGAACTCTCGCTGGCCAGCGATTCTCCTACCTGCGACGCGCCGGTTCCCGACTTCTGGTGCTGGCCATCGGCTTGCCAGTGATCTTCGGTGTCCTGGGGGTGGCCCTCGGTGCGATGTCGGGCTTGTCGGTCGGTGGCGCGGCGGTTCTCGGCGCCATGGCGGCGTCGGCCAGTTACATCGCCGCCCCGGCGGCCGTGCGCGTGGCATTGCCGGACGCCGACGTGGGACTGTGTCTCGGAGCGGCGATCGGAGTCACGTTCCCGTTCAACCTGATCATCGGCATCCCGCTGTACACGGAGCTGGCCAAGATCCTCACCTGACTGGGTACCGTGCCCTCGTGAGACGATCGACGTTTCCCGATGCCCTGCGTGCTGTCGTCGGATCCGATCACGTTCTCGAAGCCGAGGTCACGGATGATCTCCGTCGCTACACCACCGATTGGACGGGCCGCTTCGCCGGATCCGCTTCGGTGGTGGTGCGGCCGGGCTCTCACGACGAGGTCGCCGAGGTGGTCCGACTGTGTCGACAGCACGGACATTCGATCGTGCCGCAAGGAGGCAACACCGGACTGGTCGGCGGCTCCGTTCCCCTGCACGGAGAAGTGCTGGTCTCGCTCACGCGGCTGCGGGCGATCGGACCTGTCGATCCGGTGGCTCGACAGGTCACTGTCGGGGCCGGAGTGACCCTGACCGAGGTGCACGAGGCCGCCACGGCAGCGGGACTGCGTTATCCCGTCGACTTCGGGGCGCGGGATTCGGCCACGGTGGGAGGGATGATCGCCACCAACGCCGGGGGCATCGGGGTCTTTCGCTTCGGTTCGACCCGCCACCACGTGCGCGGGACCACGGCGGTACTCGGAGACGGGTCGACCGTGTCGCACATGACCGGATTGCTGAAGGACAACACCGGGTACGACCTCGCCGGCCTGCTCTGCGGCAGCGAGGGAACTCTGGGGATCGTGACTTCGGCGATCCTGGGTTTGGTGCCCGGAGCCGGTCACATGACAACGGTGCTGCTCGGATGCCGCGACCTGGATGCGGCCGTGTCGCTAGTGGCTGGTATTTCCGGGCCGGAGTTGGAGGCCGCCGAAGTCATGCTGGCCGACGGCGTGGCCCTGGTGGAACGAACCGTCGGTGTCGCCTGTCCGGTCGAGGCCCCCGTCTTCGTTCTCGTCGACGTGAACGCCGATGAGCGTCGCACCGAAGAACTCCTGGTCCGGCACTGCGGCGCAGATGGCGTCCTCGAAAGTGCCGTCGCCACCGACGATGCCGGCCGCCGTCGCCTGTGGCGGTTGCGAGACGAGCACACGCCGGCGATTTCCACGCTCGGCCCACCCCTGAAACTGGACGTGACCCTTCCCTTGGCGCGGCTTTCCGATTTCGTGGCCGAGATCGCGACCGCGGTGGAGGACGTGGGCCGACTCTTCGTGTTCGGTCATCTGGGAGACGGCAACCTCCACGTCAATGTGAGCGGTCTCGCCGCTGGACAATTGTCAGACGTGGAAGAGTTGGTCCTTCGAGCGGTGCAGGCCCGTGGGGGAAGCATCAGCGCCGAACACGGCATCGGCACCGCCAAGAAGAAGTACTTGCACCTGTCGCGGTCGGTGGCCGAGATCGAGGCCATGCGGAGCATCAAGAGGGCCCTCGACCCGGACGGAATCCTCAACCCCCACGTGTTGTTGCCCGAGTGATCTCTTCAGGAGGTCATGCCGCCGAGCCCGACCAGTCCGCGGGCCAGTTCGATCTCTCCCATGTGCCGGAGGCCGTGCTGGTAGATCCAGCACTCCACACCGTCGAGGACGGTGATCCCATTCGGTCCGGCCACGCGGGCACTGAATGTGGAGGCGATCTGAGGCGGAAACGGTCGGGGGATGACGATGCGGTCGAGTTCCTGTGGATCGAGACCCGCCAACCAGGTCAGGGTACGTTCGAACACGGCGCGCATGTACTCGGCGAAGGCGTCCAGATCCCCGATGCGCTGGTGGACCATCTCGTCCACGGTGCGATGCTTGCCGTGGTCGTTCACCGACATCCCCACCTTGTCCTGCCAGTCGTCGTTCCAGATCGGTGTCCGCCCCGTCAACAACATGAACGAAGCGTCGTGCATGTTGATGTAGTGGAAGAGAGAAAAGGCGATGGGGAGGACGCCTTCGCGTTCCCAGTGATTGACATGGTCCAAGTCCATGGTGGCCACGGCATCGTCGTACAGACTGGCCAAGGCCGTCATGCGCCGGTGCAGCGAATCGAGGGACACGGGCTCAGCGGTACGGACGCTCGCCGATGATGCTGGCCCGCTCCATGATGCGGATCTCCGGCCAGTAGTCGCTGCAGGCATAGTGCTGGCAGGCCCGGTTGTCCCAGAAGGCGATGGAATCGGGTTCCCAGTGGAACCGGCACTGGTACTCGGGCCG
>JBJTYE010000091.1:0-3647 GCA_046082625.1 Actinomycetota bacterium
GGTACCGGGGTTTGACCACACCGGCCGTCACCGAGATGACTGCCGGCAAGGGACAAGTCACTTCGTCGTAACCCGCCTCGGTCTGGCGATCGGCTTTCAGCACGCCTCCCTCGATCGACACCTTCTTGGCGAAGGTCACCGACGGCAGGCCGAGGACTTCGGCCATCTGCTCGGGCACGGTTCCGGTGTATCCATCACTCGACTCGGTGGCGGCGATGATCAGGTCCGCTCCACCGAGGCGCTGTACGGCCGCGGCCAGGATCTTGGCAGTGGTGAGAGCGTCGGAACCCTGCAGGGCCGGATCGGACACCAGGATTCCCTTCACCGCACCCATGGCCAATGCCGTGCGCAGACCGGCGGTCTCGTTGTTGGGAGCCATCGAGACGAGACTCACCTCGCCTCCACCGGCGGCATCCACCAATTGCAGAGCCATCTCCACGCCGTAGCTGTCCGACTCGTCGAGGATGAGTTTGCCGTCGCGCTTCAGAGTTTGCGACGAGGCGTCCAGAGCGCCGGGATTTGCGGGATCGGGGATCTGCTTGACACAGACGATGACGTTCATAGCGCAACATTCTGCTCCTTTGTGCGCCCTTTCACACAACCCTTCCGGACCTCCGTTCCGTGACGCACGACCCACGGACGAGGCGGAAAATGGGGGCTCCGATTCGACTGATACCGTCACGGCCGGTGCGAATCCTGCTGGTGGTCAACTCCTTCGCCTCCTCGGTGACGGCCCGCAACACCGTGATCGTGCATCGCACCCTGGCCCGGCACCACGACGTCCAGGTGGTGGAAACCAACCGCCGCGGCCACGCCACCCGTTTCGCCCAGGACGCCGCCCGCCGGGGGCTGGACCTGGTCGTGGCCTTCGGCGGCGACGGCACCCTGAACGAGGTCGCCACCGGCGTCGCTGGAACCTCCACCGGACTCGCCGTGCTACCCGGTGGAAGCACCAACGTGTTCGCCCGCACCATCGGTCTGCCCAACGATCCGGTCTCGGCCGCCGAGATCCTGGTGGTCGGTCTCGCGGATCCGGCCCGCTATCTGCGCCCCATCGGATTGGGACGAGTCAACGGACGCTTCTTCTGTTTCCACACCGGCGTCGGCTACGACGCGGCGGTCGTACGCGCCGTCGAACGACACGCGTCGCTCAAGCGCTGGGCCGGCCATCCGCTGTTCATCTATGCGGCGCTGTCCACCTGGCTGTCGGGCTACGACCGACGGCATCCGCATTTCTCCGTCACCGTTCCGGCGACTCCCGAGCGTCCGGAGCAGAGGGTGGAGGACGGCTACTTCAGCATCGTGCTGAACACCAACCCCTACACCTTCCTCGGCAATCTTCCGCTCGACATGTCGCCGTCGGCGGGACTCGATCAACCCTTGGTGGTCGTGACATTCCGCACCATGTCGGCCCTCGCCATCATCGGGTCCTTGGCCGGAGCTCTACGCGGTGACGGCGTGCGACCCGACCGGCACGTGTCGGTCATCGAGCAGGTCCACGAGGTGATCGTCGAACACGACCGCCCCTTCCCCTATCAACTGGATGGCGACTATCTCGGTGAGTCGAGCCGTCTCCATTTCGAGCACGTCCCCGACGCGGCGCGTCTGCTCGTTCCGCCGGACCACTGACGCTACGACGAGGTACCGGCGAGGACCGACAGAGCCACGTCGGGAACATTCGTGCAGATGCCGTCCACCCCCCACTCGATCAGTTCCTTCATGCGCTGCGGATCGTCACAGGTCCAGGTGTTGACCTGCAGACCGAACCGATGGCAGGTGTCCACGGCGCGCGCCGAGAGTGCGCCGACCCACGGATGCAGAGCACGATGGCCGACGTCGGCCAATTCGCCCACGACTCGGTCCAGGTCGTCGTCGGGTACGGCCACGGTCAACCAGGCCGTGGCGATGGTCGGAAGCAGCTCGCGGCACCGGTCCACGGTCTCGCGTCGGAACGAGGAGATGAGCCAGCGAGCGTCACCCTCGCGGCGACGCCCCAGACGGTCGATGGTGGCTTCGGCGATGGTCTCGGTGGGGTCGAAGTCGGGCTCGGAAGGATCGTTCTTGATCTCGACATTGACCCACATCGGACCGCAAGCATCGAGAGCCTGGTCCAGTGTCGGCACGTGGTCCGGCACCTCGCCGGCCGCCAACTGGCCGATGACCCGCCCGTCGTCCAACGTCGGGTTGTGGTGGACGACCAGGATCCCGTCGGCGGTCCGGCGAACGTCCAATTCGGCGGCATGGGACCCCATCTCGACCGCCCGGCGGAAGGCCTCCACGGTGTTCTCCCGTTCGGCCCGGGAGGCGCCCCGGTGCGCCATCACCTGAGTTCCCATGGCCCAAGTCTGCCCGCATCCTGGTGTTGCGCCACGGCCCCGCCCCGATCGTTCGGTCGTGAAGGAAATATTTCGGCCCCGCCTCTTGCCTCTCGACCGGTTCTTTGCCAACCTTGACTTCGCCCTGACACGAGGTCCATGGCCTCGGGTCCTCCAAGTCCCCCCACCAGACAGTCCGGAGTACAACGTGTCGATCCTCGCTTCCGCTCTCGCCCTTGGTTCCGCCGATTACAGCTGGCGCAACGAAGCCATCTGTCGGGACACCGATCCGGATCTGTTCTTTCCTGTCGGCACCACCGGCCAGGCGTTGCTGCAGATCGACCGGGCCAAGCAGGTCTGCGCCGAGTGCACGGTCCGGGTGAGCTGCCTGCAGTTCGCCATCGAGACCAACCAGGATTCCGGAATCTGGGGCGGGACCTCCGAAGAGGAGCGCCGCAACATCCGGCGCCAGATCGCCGCCCGCAATCGCGCCGCTGCTCAGTTGAAGGCCCGCTCCGCGGTCTCCTGACTCAGCGCGGCAGCCGTAATTCGACCACCGTGCCGTCGCCGCGGCGATGGCCCGAGAGGCCGATCGACTGGAAATCGTCCGGTGTTCCCGGTCGCATGGAGATGGTGCCATTGAGTTCGGTGGTGACGAGCGTCCGCACGATGGACAACCCCAGTCCCGTGGCTCCGTCCAGATCGAAGTTCGGGTCCAGACCGCGACCATCGTTGATCACGCGTACGTCGATCTCGTCTTCGCTCCCCCCGAGTTGCACCACCACGGTTCCACCCTCGCTGCCTTCGGGAAATCCGTGATCGACGGCGTTCTGGAGCAGTTCGGTCAAGACCACCGACAGCGGAGTGGCGATGGTCGCCGGCAATCGTCCCCCGTCGCCCTGGACGACGAAACGCACCGGGCGATCCGGGGACTGCAACCCCTCTTCGGCCAAGCGCATCAGCGGGCGGACGATCTCGATGAAGGCCACGTCGTCTCCTGGTTCACGCGACAGAGTTTCGTGGACCAGGGCGATGGTGCGGATGCGCCGCACGCTCTCCTGCACTGCGGCCTTTGCCTCGGGTGAATTCAGCCGACGGGCTTGCAGTCGCAGGAGCGACGAGATGGTCTGCAAGTTGTTCTTGACCCGGTGATGGATCTCGCGGATGGTCGCATCCTTCGACAACAGCATCCGGTCGCGTCGGCGCACTTCGGTAACGTCTCGGAGGAGGATCAATCCTCCGGTGACCGAACCTTTGCTCAGAATCGGCAGACACCGCACCAGCAGCGTCACATCAGGGGTCTGGTCGAACTCCTCGATCACCGGTTCCCGA
>JBJTYE010000092.1:0-3028 GCA_046082625.1 Actinomycetota bacterium
CCCCTGATGGCCGTGGAACTGGCCGCGCCGTCGATGCCAGCGAGCAAGGGAAGGGGCTCCACCTCGAACCCGTGCACCTGACCGAGCCGGCGCAGGAGCGCCACGTTCCCTTTCCGACCCCGGCCGAAGTGGAAGTCCTCCCCCACCACCACGATGCGGGCCCTCAGACAGCGCACCAGGACGCGCTCGACGAAGTCCTCCGGGTCCTCGGCGGCCTGGACCTCGTCGAAACGGATGACCGCGGTGGCGTCGAGTGCGGTCTCGGCCAGCAACTCCAGTTTGCGGTCGTGTCCTGTCAGGAGCTTCGGGGCCGATTCAGGTCGCACCAGGGAAGCCGGATGGCGGTCGAAGGTGATGAGGACGGCGAGCGACGGATCACCCTCTCCGGATCCACCCCGGGCCAGATCCACGACCCGGTCGATGATGGTCCGATGTCCGATGTGCAGCCCGTCGAAGGCTCCGATGGTGACCACACTCGATCGTCCGGGCCAAGGGCAGGAGGAGAAATCCTCGATGATCACCACATCGACAACGCTAGTTCCGCCGACCAATGTTCCGATCGGGTCGATGGCGAAAATCGATCAGTGTCCGGGTGCGGCGAGGACCACGACCGGGCGCGCCATGTTCGGCCCCACTCGTTCATTGGAGAAGGGTTCGTAGATGGCCAGTACCTCGTCGGCGTTCTCACTCACCACCGCCCATGGAGGAGAACCCTCGAATGTCGACTCAGGAAGTACCGACCCGACGGACACTCTGGCCCGCAGATCGGCAGTGGCGCGATGCACCGAGAGCCCCCGCACGCAGTCCACCACCGGCAAGAGATGACGACGGGCGGCCTCGACGTCCAGGGATTCGAGGAGGTCGAGCGACACCGCCTCGTCCACCGTGAAGGGACCCACCGCTGTACGACGCAGGTTCCGAAGATGGGCTCCCCCTCCGAGCACGGTGCCCAGATCGGCGGCCAAGGTCCGGATGAAGGTACCGGACGAGCACGTGACCTCCAGGTCGATCACACCGTCCTCCACCGCCACGACATCTATGTCGTGGATCGTCACCGGACGTGCCTGGCGTTCGACCTCGACGCCCTGTCGGGCCAGTTCGTGGAGACGCTGGCCATCGACTCTGATGGCCGACACCATCGGCGGAACCTGGGAGATCTCACCCCTGAAGTGCCGATCGACCACCTCTTGCGCGCTTTCCATCGTGAGTCGTGCGACGAGGTCGGACATGTCGTGCACGGCGGTCACCGATCCCGAGGAGTCGAGGGAGTCGGTCTCCGTTCCGAGGACCACCGAGCCCCGATATGTCTTGGACGTCGTCGGTCGTCCGTCGCGCTGCACCATGTCCAGGAAGCGCAGGAGACGTGTCGCTTCGCCGACCCCGCACAGGAGCACCCCTGTGGCATCGGGATCGAGTGTGCCCGAATGACCGACACGGCGTTCTCCCATGATGCGCCGCACCCGATCGACGACGTCGTGGCTGGTGCACCCGCTCGGCTTGTCCACGATCAGGAGACCATGGACCTGGGCTGGCTTACGCCGGGCCATCGGTCGGGACGGACCGAGATCCGCCGGCTTCTCCACCCAACTTCCTCGGGTCGTACTTGCCTTCGTCGAATTCCTGCTCGACCCGGGGACTCGGATTGTCCTTCAAGATCTTCTCGATGCGTTCGGCGGACCGGATCACCTCGTCGGGACGGAAGGTGAGAATCGGTGTCTTCTTCGCTCGGACCTGACGGGCGATCGCCCCCTGAAGTCGGATCCGATGTTCGGCGAAGACCTCGAGGATCTCGGCATCGCCTTCCTCTCCGAGGAGCGAGTCGTAGAACACCACGGCACGGTTCATCTCCGGGTCCACGTCGATGCGCGTCACGGTGACGAAGCCCAGTCGCTCGTCGTCGATCCTGACCAGCTCATCGGCCAGCACTTCGCGCAGGGTTTCACCCAGTCGGGCCGAACGGGGATACGACGGGGCCGCCGAACGGCCTCGGGAACCTGACGACTTCGGGGAGCGGGGGCGGTTCACCTCCGAAACGCTACCGGTGACGGTCAGTCGAAGACCGGGCTCCCGCGCAGAGACCTCTTCAACTCGGCCACACCGGGCGTCGTGGCCACGATCTCGACCGCGTTCCAGAGCCTGAGGGCTTCGTCGCCTCGCGGAATCCGAGCGATGACCGGGCCGAAGAAGGAGCCCTCGTTCTCCGCTCCCGGGTGGAAGATCAAGATGGGCGTTCCCACGTCCCGACCAGTGCGTTCGAGGGCCGTGTCGGTGCTGGCCACGATGCTCGCGTCCAGGGACTCGTCATCCAAGTACTCGACGAACTCACCGGGCAGGCCGGCGGTCGCCAGACATTCGGCGGTGAAGCCGCGGGGGTTCTCCATGAAATCCTGACGACGACCGTTGGTGTGGCCCGCAGTCCCGAGAGCCGTGTAGAAAGCGCCCATGGCCTCGTTGCCGAGTCGGTCGTCGAGGGCCACCGCCACCCGCAGATTCTGGTGACCGATGGCGTGCATGGCGCGGTACTCCGGCGAGTACCAGTCGGCGGTCTGATGCTGGTTCAGCACTTTGAGGGAGATGGGACGCCACCGGACCTCGTAGGAGCGCAGTTCCTGGACCTCGACCACCCATCGCGACGTGATCCAGGCCCACGGACAGATCGGGTCGAAGAAGAACTCCAGATCGGTCACGTGCGCACCACCAACTTGTCCTCGTAGGTTTCGATGATGTCACCTTGTTTGAGGTCCTGGAAGTCGCTCAGACCGATACCGCATTCGAAGCCCTCGCGGACGTCGCGGACGTCGTCCTTGAAACGCCGCAGCGACTGGATGGCGCCCTTCCAGATGATGACTCCGTCGCGCAAGAACCGTACCTTGCTGCCCCGGGTGATCTGTCCACTGCGGACGTAGCACCCGGCGATGGCACCTTGGCGCGGCACCCGGAAGATCTCGCGTACTTCGGCTTCGCCGGTCACGACCTCTTCGAATTCCGGCGCCAACATGCCGACCATGGCGCTTTCCATGTCCTCGAG
>JBJTYE010000093.1:0-4893 GCA_046082625.1 Actinomycetota bacterium
CACGGTGGCGATTCCCATCTCGCGGGCAGCGCGGATCACCCGGACGGCGATCTCTCCGCGGTTGGCAATCAGGATCTTTGTGAGCGGTTTGGAGGGCACGAGTGACAATGTTGGTCCCATGGACACCCCAATTGCCACCTCAGACGACGAGAACCTGCCGGGGGTACCTTTCGCCGACCGTCCCGTTCCGGTGGATTCGGAGGCCGGGATCGCGTCGAGGGGTCTCGAAACCGCCGGAATCGTCGGGGAAACCTGGACATTGCGGTGGGTGGAGACCACCGGAAGCACCAACAGCGATCTGGTGCAGGCGGCCTTCGGAGGAGGTCCCCACGGTCTGGTGTTGGTGGCCGATCATCAAACCGCCGGGCGGGGCCGACTGGATCGGAGGTGGGAGGCGCCGCACGGAGCGAATCTGCTCATGAGCGTCTTGATCCGACGTCTGCCGGCCTCGGTGCATCAGGTGACCCAAGCCGTGGCGGTGGCGGCCGCCGAGGCCTGTGAGGCGGTGGTGGCGGCCCGGGGTCGGCAGATCGAGGTGGATCTCAAGTGGCCCAACGACGTGCTGATCGACGGGCGCAAACTGGCCGGGATCCTGGCCACGGTGGGGTCCGCATCGGAGGCCGCGTTCGTGGTGGTGGGTCTGGGGCTGAACATCGGTTGGGCCCCGGAGGGTGCCGTGGCGTTGCGGGAGGTGGTGGAGGAACGGGAGGTGTCGCGGGACGAGGTGTTGCGCGAGGTGCTCGAGCGGTTGGACGGACACCTGAGCGGGGCGGCGGGGGAGTTGTTCGAGAGGTATCGCAGCCGGTTGACGACGCTTGGGCGCGAGGTGCGGGTGGAGTTGCCGACCGGTGAGTTCCTGGAAGGTCGGGCGGTGGGCGTGGAGGACGATGGGCGACTGGTGGTGTTGGACAGTTGTGCGATCACCCACCGCCTCGACGTCGGCGACATCGTCCACCTCCGCTGAACCCCTTGGGCGCGAAAGGGTGCCAAAACCTGTCACTTTTCCTCCCAATGCGCGCTGGTGAACGGCGGGTCGTGCTGATCGAGATTTCAATGGGGGCGAAACGTAAGCGTTTTGGCACGAAATCGCGCCCAAGGGAGGAGTGAGGAGCGTAAGTTTTCGGACGTGGTGACGGATCGAGGGCCGAATCAGTCGTGACGCCGCGTCCACGTTTCGCTCCACACATCACCGGGACCGCCCTGGCGCTGGTCCTGGCCCTCGCCTCGGCCGCCGGACTCGCCCTCACGGCCACCGGCCGAGCCGACGAAGTGTCGCGTCTTCCCGAGGTTGCGCCGCTTCTCGCACCGCGCAACGGAACCTTCATCAACTATCTCCTGGTGGGCAGCGACACCCGCGAAGGCGCCGATCCCACGAGTCCCGACTACGGCGGTATCGGTGACACGGTCGAGACCACCGGTCGCCGCAGCGACACCATCATGGTGATGCACATCGACAACCGGGATTCTTCGATCTCGCTCACATCGATCCCACGCGATCTCTGGGTCGACATTCCGGGTCAGGGGACCAATCGCATCAACTCGGCGTACTCGTTCGGCGCGCCGACCTTGGTGGACACCGTCCAAACCTCTCTCGGAATTCCGATTCATCACTACATCGAAGTGAACTTCAACTCCTTCAAGGCCATCGTGTCCGCCATCTCCGGCGTCGAGCTCTGCTTCGAATATCCGACCCGTGACATCAACACCGGCCTCAACATTCCCGAACCGGGATGCTTCACGCTGGACGCCGTCCAGTCACTGGCCTACGCCCGCAGTCGCTACTACGAAGTCTTCGTGGACGGCGACTGGGACGTCGATGGACGTGCCGACCTCGGCCGCATCGAGCGACAGCAAGCCTTCGTACAAGCGGCGGCGTCCAAGGCGGTCTCGCACACTGCCGCCAACCCCTTCCGGGCCGCCTCGCTCATCTCGGCGATCGTGGATTCTCTGCTGGCCGACCCCTCGACCGACGTGATCGAGACCGTCTCGTATCTGCGCTCCATCGCGTCGGGCGGAGTCAACAAGTTCGCCCTGCCGGTGTACGGCGAGACGATCGACGGGAAATCGGTCCTGCAGTTGGAGAGCAGCGCCGCCGACCTCATCGCCTTCCTGGCCGGAACGGCCCCTCCGCCCTTCGCCAGCGATTAGGCCCTGCAGGTGGCAGACTGAACCAGGTCTTCGGACCGACACGTTTCGAGGTTCGACACATGAAAGCCCTCATCCTGGCCGGCGGAGCCGGCACCCGTCTGCGCCCGATCACCCATACCAGTGCCAAGCAGCTGGTGCCGGTGGCCAACAAGCCGATCCTCTTCTACGGCATCGAAGCGATCACGTCGGCCGGCATCACCGAGATCGGTGTGATCGTCGGGGACACCCGAGCCGAGGTGATGGCCGCTCTCGGCGACGGCGACCAGTGGGGAGCGTCCATCACGTACATCCCCCAGGACGAGCCGCTGGGTCTGGCCCACTGCGTTCTCATCGCCCAGGACTTCCTCGGCGACGACGACTTCGTCATGTATCTCGGCGACAACTTGCTCGAACAAGATTTGGCGGCCTTCGTTCACGCCTTCGAAGAGGCGCGCCGCGGTCCGGAGCCGCCGTCGGCGCAGATCCTGTTGAAGCGGGTTCCGGATCCGCATCGATTCGGTATCGCCGAACTCGACGAACGCGGTCACGTGACTCGACTGGTGGAGAAACCGGCCGAACCGGCATCCGATCTCGCTCTCGTCGGCGTGTACCTGTTCGACCGCAACATCCACGATGCTGTGCGGGCCATCACACCGTCGTTGCGTGGCGAATTGGAGATCACCGATGCGATCCAGTGGCTGGTGGATCAAGGGATGCGAGTCCGCTGCGAACTCCTCACCGGATGGTGGATCGACACCGGCAAGCTCACCCCCCTGCTCGAGGCGAATCGACTCCTCCTCGAGGTGATCGAACCGCGCATCGACGGGGACGTCGACGCTTCCTCGTCGATCGACGGAAGAGTGGTGGTGGAAGAAGGTGCTCGAGTGAGCAATTCCATCCTGCGCGGTCCGCTGGTCATCGGACGCAATGCCAGGATCACCAACAGTTTCATCGGCCCTTTCTCCGCCATCGGGGACGAATGCGAGATCCTCAACAGCGAGGTCGAGCATTCGGTCATCATGGAGCGGAGCAAGATCACCGACATCACGCGACTCGAAGACAGCCTCATCGGGCGCGAGGCCGAGGTGACGCGCTCTCAGAAGCGACCGCGAGCTCTACGATTGATGGTCGGCGATCATTGCCAGATCGACACGGAGTGACCGGATGCCGACGATTTCGCCCAGTTCCATCATCGAAGGAGTGTGGGTGGTCGAACCGACCGTCCACGGCGACCAACGCGGCCTCTTCATCGAGACGTACCGTCGGGAATGGTTCCCGAACGGTCGCGAGATGATCCAGGGGAACCGCTCCAACAAGCAATCCGGAGCTCTGGTCGGGCTCCACTACCACCTGCACCAGGCCGACTACTGGTACGTGCCGGTCGGGACCATTCGCGTGGTGCTCCACGACTTGCGCGACGGCGGTCCCACCGACGGGGCGACCCAGACCATCGACATCAGCGGCGAGAACCACATCGGCGTGTACATCCCGCCCGGTGTAGCCCACGGATTCTCCGCTCTCACCGATGTGGTGATGACCTACCTCGTCGACAACTACTACAACCCGGCGGACGAGTTGGGGGTGGCGTGGAACGATCCGGTGATCGGCGCCGACTGGGGCGTCACCGATCCCATCTTGAGCGATCGGGACAAGGCCAACCCGTTGCGGGTGGCCATTTCGTCCGATCGACGGCCGTACTGGCCGATGAGGACCTGATGTGAAGCTCTTCGTGACCGGGGCCGCCGGTTTCATCGGTTCCAATTACGTGCGCTGGCTCCTGGCCAACAGCGACGACTCGGTGACCGTCTTCGACAAGTTGACCTATGCCGGGAACCTGGAGAACATTCGCGACCTTCTCGACGACCGTCGTTGCCGTTTCGTGCAGGGAGACATCTGCGACCAGGACGCGGTGATGTCGGCTATGCGCGGCCACGAGGCCGTCGTGCACTTCGCCGCCGAGAGCCATGTGGATCGGTCCATCATCGACCCCTATGCCTTCGTGCGAACCAACGCCTACGGGACCAATGTGATGTGTGATGTGGCGCGCCAGGTCGGCGTCGAGCGTTTTCTGCACATCTCGACCGACGAGGTCTACGGGAGCATCGAGACCGGGTCGTTCTCCGAGACCGACATCTTGACCCCGCGATCGCCGTATTCGGCATCCAAGGCCGCCAGCGATCTGATCGCGCTCTCCTATGTCACGACGTACGGCCTCCCGGTGATCGTGACGCGGTGCTCGAACAACTTCGGGCCGTATCAGTTTCCGGAGAAGCTCATTCCGCTCTTCACCACCAATCTCCTCGACGGCAAGAAGGTTCCGTTGTACGGGGACGGCGGCAACGTCCGGGACTGGATCCACGTCGAGGACCACAACATCGCTGCGCATCTGGTCCTGATGAAAGGCGAAGTCGGCGAAATCTACAACATCGGTGCTCACAATGAGATGACGAATCGTGACATCACGTATCGGTTGCTCGAACTGTGCGGACGCGATGAGAGTTTCATCGAACCGGTCGCCGACCGCTTGGGTCACGACCGACGGTACTCGGTGACCATCGACAAGGTGTCGGCTCTCGGCTGGACGATGCAGCGTTCGTTCCACGACGCACTGGCCGAAACCGTCGACTGGTACCGGTCCCATCGTTCGTGGTGGGAACCACTCAATGCACGAGCCGGCCTGTGAATCGTGCGACCACGGCCGAGATCTCGACGTCGGGAACATGACATGAAGTTGATGGTCACGGGAGCCAATGGTCAGCTCGGTCG
>JBJTYE010000094.1:0-3255 GCA_046082625.1 Actinomycetota bacterium
GGCGAGACTGTGCGGGTGGAGGGTGTGCTCACCCCATTGCCCGACGGCACGGCTCGACGCCGTCGCCTGCGACATGTGGTCTGGCGTTTCGATTTGGGGACCGTGGGTTCGACGGAAGTCGGCTCGTTGTCCCGGGCCTCACCTCGAAACGCCCGACCACATGCCGCAGATGACGACGTCGAGCCGTGCCGTCGGGCAATGAGGTGCGCACACCCTCCACCCGCACCGTCTCGCCGAAACGATGTGCGGAGAGCCGTTTCCCCGCCGGACCGTAGGCCCACACGTCGTAGCGACGACCCTCGAGTTCGAGAACCGCGTACACCGCCCGTCCCTTCAGTAGCGGATCTGCTCGAAGGACGGCGTCACCGCGATACGGCCCGAGTTCGATGCCAGACACGGCGGTCCATTCGCGATCGCTGCGGACGTGGCCGAGGATCGACACCACCAGGAGCAGAACTCCACAGGTCAGCGATCGACGAACCGACGACGTGCCCAACGGCGCGGCGAAGTCTCGGTTCCACCGGCGCGCCATCCACAGGACTGTTCCCATCCCCAAGATCGCCACAATCCCACGGGTCGCGCTCGATGCCCGCTCGCCGCTCCACACCCCGACTGCGACCGCCATCGCCATCAGCGATGTCACATCCGACACCTCCGGGCCCACTGCCGTGTCGGATCCACGGTCGACGCGGAGACCGGACCTAATCTGAACGCCGATGACTGCGTGGCACGATGTCTGAGCCATCTCCCCAGCAGCGTCGAATTCGATCTCACGACGTGGTGCCCGACGGACTGGTCCATCACCGACAACAGGTCCTCCAGTACGGCGCACTCATGTCTTTGGTCGTTCCGACGGCGTCCGGATTGGTGGCGGCGGTCCTGCTGCGGGGATCGGAAACCACCTGGCGAGGGGTCATCGGATTCCTCGCCGCCACTGTCGCCGTTCCCACGATGCCCATCACCGGATTGCCAGTCGTGGGCGGCACGACCCGGTGGCTGCTCGCCCTCGGATCCAGTCTCGGTCTGTGGCTCGGCCTCGGGTACGTGGCCGCCCGTCGGTCCACCCGCAAGATGGCCTCCAGTTGGCCCGAGTGGCGACGAGAGTGGTTCCGACTGGCCTGGGGTGCATGGACTGGCGCACTCATCGGCATGGCCGGCGCGGGCGCGTATCTCCTCCTCCTGGCCTGAACCGCCCGGTCCGTCGACCAGGTCATCGGACCGTGATCAGTCCCGCCAAGGTGGCGAGTTTCGCCGGTCCGATTCCTGGGACGGCCAGCAGGCCTTCCGTCGTGGCGAACGGCCCGTACTCCTCGCGGTGTGCGACGATGGCCGCGGCCGTGGTCGGGCCGATGCCGGGAAGTTGGTCCAGTTCTTCGGCCGTGGCCCGATTCAGGTCCACCGGAAGGCGCACGCCAGCGGAAGGTGACGACGACGAAGCACCGCCTGGCGGTCGTTCACCGAATGTCGGAACATAGATCTGCTGGCCGTCCTCTACAAGGCTGGCGAGATTCACGGAATCCAACTCGGCCGACGTCGTCGCCCCTCCGGCAGCGCGCACGGCATCCACCACTCGCGATCCGGCGGCCAAGCGATAAACGCCCGGAGACGTCACCTGGCCGGCCACGTGCACGGTGATGGTCGAAGCAGTGGCCGCATCGGATGTTCCGCTTGCCGGGGATGCCGACGACGGCGCGTCGCCAGCTGGCACGGTCGTCACGTAGGCCAACGACGCCTCGACTGGCGGTTCGGGGGAGCGCACGAGGACGTACGCTCCCCAACCGACGAGCGGCACGCCGATGACCACGGCGAGGACGCGCCCCCAACCGAACCAGCGCACAGTGTCGACGACGTGTTTCCATCTCTCGGCGGCCCACACCGGCACCACCGTGGCTGGTGTCGCGGCCGGCTCCGGCGGCGGTATCGGTCGCCACTGTTCCATGGATGATCTGCGCTCCCGTCGTCTGCGATCCCTGTGTCTGTCTCGCACTGTGGGCGAGAGACATGGGTCGGGTGACGAAGGCCGACCGCCGGCGTCTCAGTAGAGCCGGGCGGTGAGCTTCTTGCGCCAGGCCGCGGTACGCGGATCGTCGGGGCCCATCACCTCGAGGATGTCCAAGAATCTCTGGCGGGCCGCATCGTCGGCCTTGACGACATCCAGCATTTCCGCCAACTGCTGATCGAAATCATCGGGAGGCCGCATCGACAACCGCGCCGCGGCCGCCGCTCGGCGCACCTCGTCGGTCTCGGGAACACGCGCCAGAAGCGCGAGAGCCGCTTCGCCCTCGCCTCTCGCAGTCATGATGTCGGCCAGAGCCACGATGGCTACCTCGTGTCCCGGTTCGATCTCGAGCACCGCCCGCAGGCTGGCCTCGTCACCGGCACGCAGCAGTCCCACCACGCGTTCGTCTTCGGCCGTGGGCAACAACTCGTCGACGAACTGCTGCACGACGTGTTCGGGTTGAGCTCCCTGGAAAGCGTTCACCGGCGCGGCGTTCCGGATGGCCACCACCATCGGAATGGACTGGACTCGGAAGGCCTGGGCGATCCCTGGGTTCTCGTCGATGTTGACTTTGGCCAGCACCACCTTGCCGCCGGTGGCGCTGATGACCTTTTCGAGAACCGGTGTCAGCGTCTTGCACGGAACGCACCACGGTGCCCAGAGATCCACCACCACCGCCACCGATTGCGAGCGATCGAGTACATCGGTTTCGAAGGTTGCATCAGTGACGTCGATGACCATGACGGCAACGCTACCGGGAGGCCGTTCGATGGACCAGGGACTTCCGACTCCTCCGCACCGTGATCGCAAGCGCCCGAAATCGGGATACCGTACGGCCGGTGACGTCTGCGGCGATCGACTCCGAAGTTCCCGGAATCGACGTCCCGCGGGTGTCCGAATGGCTCGAAGCCAACATCGCGGGAACCAAGGGACCGTTCCGTTTCGATGTCATCGCCGGCGGTCATTCGAATCTGACGTTTCGGGGCTCCGACTCCGCCGGTCGCGATCTCGTCCTACGTCGCCCTCCCCTCGGTCACGTGCTCGCCAGCGCCCACGACATGAATCGGGAACACCGCATCATCGCCGCTCTCCGGGACACGCCGGTCCCCGTCGCTCCGGCGCTCGGACTCTGCACGGATGATTCCGTCAACGGCGCTCCGTTCTACGTGATGGACTTCGTTCCGGGTTTGGTGATCCGCGATCGCGAGAGCGCCGAGCGTCAACTGACCCCGGAAGCACGGCGTCGGGCGAGTGAA
>JBJTYE010000095.1:0-6752 GCA_046082625.1 Actinomycetota bacterium
GTCTGCGACCGTGTCACCGACAACTTGGTGTCACTCGGCGTGAACGCCGCGGCCATCCACGGCGACATGGCCCAACCGGCCCGCGAACGAGCCTTGCGTCGATTCGCTGAAGGCGATCTGAGTGTGCTGGTGGCCACCGACGTGGCGGCTCGCGGGATCGACATCGACGACATCGCCGCGGTGATCCATTACGAGCCGGCCAAGGACAACAAGGACTATCTCCACCGGTCCGGGCGAACCGCTCGGGCCGGTCGCGATGGATGGGCCATCACGCTGACCGAGTACAACCAGCACACCCAGGTCACCATCCTGCAGCGCACCATGCGCATGCCGATCGCTCCACCGATCGAAGTCTTCAGCAACAATCCCAAACTGCTGAATCTCGCCGAGTTCCTGACCGACTGATTCCGAATCGGTCCGACCGTCAGGTGCGGGACAGCCAGCGGGGCCGCCGCGCCTCGAATTCGTCGATGGCTCGGGCGTGGGTGAGGGTGATCCCGATGTCGTCGAGGCCGTTCAGGAACCGGTGCTGATTCTGCGGCTCCATGGGAAACGAGCTCGAGAGGCCAATGCTCGGCACGTCCACGGTGAGGTGCTCCATGTCGACGGTGATCGGCGTCTGCGGATCGGCTTCGATGGCCGCCCAGATGCGCTCCACATCGGCCAGTGACAGCACGACCGGCACCAGGCCGTTCTTGGTGCAGTTGTTGCGGAAGATGTCGCTGAAGCTTGGCGCGATCACTGCATCGAAGCCGTACTGCTGGATGGCCCAGACGGCGTGTTCACGGCTGGAACCGACCCCGAAGGACGGACCGGCCACCAGGATGGTGGCCCCGCGGTAGCGCTCGTCGTTGAGTACGAAGGAGCGATCGTCGCGCCAGGTGGAGAAGAGTCCGGCCTCGAAACCGGTGCGCTCCACGCGCTTCAGCCAGTCGGCGGGAATGATCTGGTCGGTGTCGACGTCGCTGCGCCGCAGGGGCACACCGCGCCCGGTCAGGATGTGCACACTTCTCATGGTTGGTTCTCCGTGCTCGGTCGCAGGGTCATGACAGATCGTCCGGGGTGGCGAAGGTGCCGGCCACCGCAGTGGCGGCGGCGACTGCCGGGGAGACCAGATGCGTGCGTCCCCCGCGTCCTTGGCGGCCTTCGAAGTTGCGATTGCTGGTGCTGGCGGCCCGCTCACCCACGGTCAATTTGTCGGGGTTCATGGCCAGGCACATCGAACATCCCGGTTCGCGCCAGTCGGCCCCGGCGGCCACGAAGATCTTGTCGAGACCTTCGGCTTCGGCCTGCCTCTTCACGGCATGGCTGCCCGGCACCACCATCACGCGGGGCACGGTCACCCGACGTCCCTCCATGACCGCGGCCGCCAGGCGCAGATCCTCGATCCGGCTGTTGGTGCAAGAACCGATGAACACCGTGTCCACGGGAACCTCGCGCAGGCGCGTTCCCGGAGTGAGCCCCATGTACTCGAGGGCCCGGGCTACCGTCTCACGAGTCGTGGGATCGGCGTAGTCCTCCGGCGACGGCACGCGCCCGTCGATCCCGGCCACTTGGGCGGGATTCGTCCCCCAGGTGATCTGCGGCGAGATGGTGCTGGCATCGAGTCGCACTGCGGTGTCGAAGACCGCCCCGTCGTCGGTGCACAAGGTTCGCCAGTAGGCGACGGCTTCGTCCCAGGCGGCTCCGGTCGGGACATGGGGTCGACCCTGCAGGTAGGCGAAGGTGGTTTCGTCGGGTGCGATCAACCCGGCCTTGGCTCCGGCTTCGATGGTCATGTTGCACACGGTCATGCGGCCCTCCATGGAGAGCGAGCGAATGGCCGAACCGCGGTATTCGATGACGTGGCCGATTCCGCCGCCGGTGCCGATGTGTCCGATGATGGCCAGGATCAGGTCCTTGGCCGTGACCCCGGGTCGAAGGTCGCCGTCGACTTCGATGCTCATCCACTTCGGGCGACTCTGGGGCAGGGTCTGGGTGGCCAGCACGTGCTCCACTTCGCTGGTGCCGATACCGAACGCCAGGGCACCGAATGCTCCATGGGTGGCGGTGTGGCTGTCTCCGCAGACGATGGTGGTTCCCGGCAGAGTGCGACCCTGTTCCGGACCGATCACATGCACGATGCCCTGTCTGGCGTCGCCCATGGAAAAGAGCTCGACACCGAACTCTTTGGCGTTGTTGCGCATGACTTCCACCTGCCGCGCCGAGATAGGATCGGCGATGGGGAGATGGATGTCGGCGGTGGGCACGTTGTGGTCCTCGGTGGCGATGGTCAGGTCCGGTCGCCGAATGGGGCGCTTGGACAGCCGGAGACCGTCGAAGGCCTGGGGACTGGTCACCTCGTGCACCAGATGCAGATCGATGTAGAGCAGATCTGGTTCGCCGGGTGCTTGGTGGACGACGTGGCTGTCCCAGACCTTCTGGGCCAAGGTGGTGGGGGTGCTCATGGGACCTCTCGAATCGACGTGCGTTTCTCAGTATGTGAGATGGTAATCTCGCTCTGTGGACACACTATCGGGGGTCGGGGTACTCGACAAAGCGATGTCGGTCCTGCGCGCCGTCGAGGTCGGAGGGCCCCTCACCCTGCAGGAACTGCAGGACCGCACCGGTCTGCCCCGGGCCACCGCCCACCGACTGGCGGCCGCTCTCACCGATCACGGATTGATGCGCCGCGACGAATCCGGGGCCTATGTGCTCGGATGGGCCTTGGTGGGACTGGGTCGCGCCGCCGAGCACCACACACCCCTTCTCGAGTTGGCAGCCCCGATCATGGAGCAGCTGCGCACCGGGACCGGCGAGAGCGTCCAGTTGTACGTACGCGAGGCGGACATGCGGCGTTGCGTCCGATCGTTGGAATCGCCCCACGGTCTGCGGTGGATCGTGCCCGAGGGTGCGCTCTTGCCCCTCTCGGTCGGGTCGGCCGGACGGCTGCTGTCGGGAAGTCCGGTGACCCGCGGCGGATGGCTGGCCTCGGTCGGCGAACGGGAAGCAGGGGTGGCGTCCGTGAGTGCCCCGGTGCTCGATGCGACCGCTCGGATCGTGGCGGCCCTGAGTGTCAGCGGTCCGATCGAACGTCTCAGTCGCCGTCCGGGGGATCGTCACGGGGCCGCTGTGGTGACTGCCGCTCGCCGGCTCTCGACCGGACTGCGTCGATCACCCCGTCGCTGATACCTCGTCCCTCACTGGGACATGAGCACCGCGTCCGACATCGCCCACGTCGTCGATCGAATGGTCCACGCCGATCTCCAGGATCCCTTCGCTCTCGCCCGGGCCCGGCTGTAAGTGGTACCCGACGACGAACGCGATTCCCGTTTCGACTTCCTGGACGAGGACGAGAACCCGTATCGACTCCTCATCCGCACCCGCCACCATCAGGCGGTGCGCGCCGTATGTCTGGTGGTGACCGGATGGTGCGCGCCGCTGGACGGTCCCTCGGGTCCGGGGCCGGAGGACGTACGACCCAGTGAGCACTCGCAGCGGCAACGGGTGCGGGTGTGCGTGGCCATCACCGACGCCGGGATCGCCACGGTCATGCGGCGCAGCAACGAGCCCGATCACGTACAACACCTTCCCGATCGTGGGACCGGCGATCTCCCCGACGTGCTGGAGAGTTGGTGGCAGGGGACGCTGCGCTAGCGCGATGTCACGGGAGGGATGGCACGACTGCGAACACGTCGAAGACGAAGATCAGATCCGTCTCGGGCGGGAGTCCGAGTTCGGTATTGCCCTCGGGACCGAAGGCTTCGGCGAACGGAACGATCACGATGCGACGTCCGCCGGGCTTCATTCCGGGGATGCCCTGCAGGATGCCATCCAACGTGGCCCCTTCGACGAGGCTGATGTCGAGGGGAAGATCGAATTCCCAGGTGGTCTCCAGCAGTTCGCCGGTGTCGGCGCGGTATGCCTGCAGGTGCAGGATGACGCGATCGCCGGCTTCGATGGTGGGACCAGTTCCTTCGATCAGATCCTCGATCTCGACCCCGGTCACCGGATCTCGTCCTTCGATCTCCTCGCGGGGTTCGTCCCGGCGACTGACCTTGGGAACGATGGCCACCACGTCCACCACGAAGGACAGAGCATCACCGGCTTTGATGACGTCGCCGGCCCCGGTGTCGCCATAGGCCAGATCGGCCGGGATGTCC
Organism: Actinomycetota bacterium; assembly: GCA_046082625.1. GTDB lineage: Bacteria > Actinomycetota > Acidimicrobiia > Acidimicrobiales > Ilumatobacteraceae > Casp-actino8. The sequence continues at coordinate 4,143 of JBJTYE010000095.1, forward strand.
AACTGTCGCCGGCCGCCGGCCTTGATGCCGAGCAGACCCTCTTCCCAGCCCTCGATGACCGAACCGGATCCGAGGGTCACGCCGAATGCCTCGAGTCCGTAATTGCCGTCGAAACGGGTTCCATCCTTGGACAGCACGCCCACGTAGTACACGTACACGGTGTCGGTGGCTACGGCCACCGGACCGGTTCCTTCGACCAGGTCGGTGACCACCAGTTCAGTCGGGAGTTCGTCCGGGATGGAGACCTCGGGTTCGTTGGTCTCGTTCGCCGGATCGCTGACCAAGGAGATGGTCCCCTCGACGGAGTCCTCGGGAGCGGTTGCATCGTCACCGCCACCTCCTCCACAGGCCGCACCGAGAACCAGTGACGAGGCGATCAGGACCGAGAGTGCCGTGCGATGGCGGGTGATGAACATTCGGCCACGCTACCCCAGCCTCGCGAGCCAGGATGCCTCGCTCCTGCCCATCTCGGTGGAGGGCGGTGCCTGTACGAAAGGCCAGAGTTCTTCGGCGATACGGCGGTAGTTCCCGGTCGCACCCAATTCGCCGAGGATGGCGTACAGACCGAGATTGATTCGCTGGATGAACACGAATGCCTTGGGCACGGTGGCGTAATGGGCGATCGGACTGCTGCGGTCGAAGGTATGGCGCACGATGCTCGAGGCATATGTCGGTGTCCAGGTGATCTCTCGATCCTTGCTCACCGGTTCGTAGAAGCGGCCGAAGTACTCGCCGACATCGGCTGTCGCCGCAGGACAGTCGGGACGCAACATCCCGGAGGTCTCCAAGACGCTTCGAAATCGGTCGACGTCCCGTTCGTAGGCCGCGGATTTCACCATGCCGATGAACGTGGTCATCTCGGCGTCGGTGAAGTGTTTGACCAATCCGAAATCGAGGAACGTGATCGACCCGTCCTCGTGAAAGAGATAGTTGCCGGGATGCGGATCGCCATTGAAGGCGTGCATGCCGTACAGACTTCGGAAGACGAAGCGGAACAGGCATTCGGCGGCCCGGTCCTTGGACTCCTGGTCGCGTCGGGTGAACTCGGCCCAGGACATTCCCGAGACCAATTCCGTGGTCAGCACCCGCGCCGTGCTGAACGTCGGCACGACCTCGGGAATGCGAATGAACGGATGACCGCGGTAGTAATCGGCGAAGAGGGTCTGGTTGCGCGCCTCGAGGCCGTAGTCGAGCTCCTCGCGGATGCGTTCTTTGACCTCGTTCACCATCTCGGACGGATCCAGTCCGCTGAAACCCTGAGCCAAGAGCGCGCCGAGCAGATCCGCATTGCGCAGATCGGCATCGATGGCCTGGTCGACGCCCGGATACTGCACCTTCACCGCCACGGCCCGTTCGGTTCGCGTCAGCGGATCGACGATCACCGCTCGGTGGACCTGTCCGATGGAGGCCGCAGCGATCGGATCCGGATCCCATTCCACGAAGAGACGATCGGGAGCGCCCCCGAGTTCGCGTTCGATGACCTCGGCGGCCAGGTCGGCCGACATCGGCGGCGCGCTGGACTGCAGCTGGGCCAAGGCCGCTCGCAGTGGAGCCGGCAGTCCCTCGTCCAGATAGCTGGCCATCTGGCCCAACTTCATGAGGGCGCCCTTCATGTTGCCGAGCCGGTCGGCCACCTGGGACGCCGTCTTCAGCTCCGTCTCGTGGTCGATGGCCAGGCGACGCTCGGCGGAGGCGAACACCTTGCGGGCCGAAGCCGAGGCGTACGTGGCACCAACGCGTGCTCCGAGTTTCACCATTTCGGAATTCCGCGCCGCCATCGATCCCCGACGAATCGCCGATGACACCGGTGTGGTCACGCCGCCCTCGGATCGCCGTCGGCGGAACATCCAGGCCGCTGCGCCGGCGGCCACGGGAAGGACCAACGACCAGCGAATCTTCACGACAACACGGAGGATCGCTGGCGGATCGACTCCACCGATCGGACCAGGAGATCCGCCATGTCGTCGTAGCGGGCCACCACCGCGTCGTGCTCGGCGTCGATGCGCATGGCCTGAGCGTCGGGGATGGAGGAGTACAACTTCAACTGTCGATGCACCGGCACCACCGGATCTCGCAGTGTGATGATGTGGGCGGTCGGCACGTCGATCTCGTCGAGCCATTCCTGGGCCGAGAACGATCCGATGGCGTGTCCGGCTTCGAGAACCATGCGCCAGTCGTGGAGTTCGATCTGGCTGAGCGCCCACTCGCCCCACTTGTCGGCCTTGCGGCGCAGGAAGGCCCGTTCGGTGATCCAGTCGCGAGCGTTGTTCGGCGTGAGTCGCGCCAGTGCTCCGAGACCGGTCAATCCGGCGAAACTGACTCGTTCGATCCGACTGTGGGCGAAACTTCCGGCGGTCGCCGCCAATACCAGTCCTTCGACTGCCGGACGGTGTCGACGCCACAGCAATAGCGCGATCGGCCCACCCATCGAGTAGCCGACGGGAATGGCCGTCTGAATCCCGAGTTCGGAGAGCAGGCAGGCGGCGTCATCGGCGCAGTCGGCCAAGCGGAACGGTTTGCGCGTACGGATGCCGCGTCCGTGGCCGCGATGGTCGATGGCGACCACCCGGTAGTGCTGACCGAGGGATTCGTAGACGCGGAACCAGTTCA
>JBJTYE010000096.1:0-4326 GCA_046082625.1 Actinomycetota bacterium
ACCGAGTCCTGGGCCTGGTCGAAGACTCCAGGAGCCAGGGATGCGACGAGACCTGGAATGCGCTCGAAAGTCTCGACGATCTTGGGAGAGAAGAGGCTGATGAAGATCGACCCGGTGATGGCCACGCCGAGAGTGCCCCCGAGTTCGCGGGAGATGTCGTTGACGGCCGACGCCACGCCGGCGCGCTCTTTCGGAACCGACCCCATGACCGCTTCGGTGCTCGGCGAGGTCACCAAGGACAACCCGTTGGCCATGATCAACATGGCGATCACCACCGGTCCCCAGTAGGCGGTGTCGGCCTCGAATCGACTGGCGATCAGGAAGCCGATCGACATGTTGAGCAGTCCCATGGCGACGACGCGGGTCGTGCCCCAGCGCAAGGCGGCCCGAGCGGCGAGCGGTGCGGTCACCCCTGCGCCGATGGCGAAGGGGACCGTGTGAAGACCGGATTCGAGCGGCCCGTATCCCCGCACGAATTGGAAGTATTGGGTGACCAGAAAGGTGAAGCCGAACAGACTCATGAAGGCGATGCCGATGGATCCGGTGGCGGCACTGAACCGCGCATTGCGGAAGAAGGTGACGTCCAGGAGAGGATCGTTTCGGCGGGACTCGAAGCGGATGAAGACGCCGAGAGCGACGGCGGCGACCACGAATCCGGCGATGCTTTCGAAACTTCCCCAGCCCCAATGCGGTGACTCGATCACCGTGTACACCAAGACGCCGACGGCGATCACCGAGAGCAGGAGACCCGGTACATCGAACCGTCCCCGATGCGGCTCGCGGGACTCGGGAATCAGGCGATGGCCGATCAGCAAGGCGATGACCACAATGGGGATGTTGACGAGGAACACCGACCCCCACCAGAAGTGCTCGAGCAGAAATCCGCCGGCAACCGGGCCGAAGGCCACGGCCATACCCGACACCGCCGACCACAGCCCGATGGCCTTGGCTCGCTCGACGGGGTCGATGAACAAGTTGGTGATGATCGCCAGAGTCGCCGGGAAGACCAATGCTGCACCGATACCCATCGCTCCCCGCCAGATGATGAGGCTCTGGGCCGAACCGGCGAAAGCCGCCAATCCGCTGAAGACGGCGAACAGGATCAAGCCGACCTGCAAAGATCGTTTGCGGCCCCAGCGATCCCCGATTCCCCCGCCGGCCAACAAGAGACAGGCGAAGACGAGCGCGTAGGCGTCGACGATCCATTGCAAGGACGTCACGGATGCGTCGAGTTCGCGCTGCAAGGTCGGCAAGGCGACGTTGACGATCAAGTTGTCGACCACGACCAGGAACACGCTGGCACTGAGGATCGCCATCACCCACCACCGGCGCTCGTAGGCCCGCTGGTGGTCGAGAGCGAAACGTTCAGCTGACGAGGGGGTCTGGATGCTCATACTTGACAGTGTCTATCCAGCCACTGGACATTGTCAAGTAATGTGACCACGGTCATTTCTTGTCGGGGACCCAGTTTCCGTGGAAGCCGAAGGGGACCCGTTGCGGCAACTTCACCCGGGCCACGTAGCCGCGAGCGAAGTCCTGGGCATCGATGACCACGAACTCGGCGGAGTCGTCGTTGCCGTCGTGCACGAACGTGATCAGCCAGCCGTCGTCCTCGACGGTGCTCCCGGGTCGGCCCACGAACACCGGCTCGCCGGCAGCGCGTCCGGGACCGTGATCGAACATCTCGCGCTGTCCGGTGTGGAGATCGTGCTTGAGAGTGGGCCAGTACATCGAATCGGGATCGGGTTGAGCGCAATAGCCGTAGCGATACGGCTTGCCGGTGAGTGCACCGCGATGGCGCGGGAACTCGTTCGGGGTTTCATCGATCGTGGTGACCGACACGCTGCGCGAGCGCGGGTCGACTTCCCAGCGAACGAGTCGACCCGTCGAGTCGCCGAACGGACCGAGCAGATCGTCGCGCATCATCACGTCGTAGAAGCACACGTCGAGGACGACTTTGCCCTCAGGGGTGTCATAGGCGTTGAGCGGGTGGAAGACGTATCCCACCGGTACGTCGACCCAGACGATGTCGGCGGCTGTTCCGTCACGGGGCATGAGACCCACGCGATTGCCGTAGTCGCCGTTCCAACTGAACGGGAAGTTGGGGCGGGTTGCCAAGAGGCCGAAGTCGACGAGCACCGGCTGGTCGTAGACCACCACGTAACGCTCGGTCAGCGACATGTCGTGCACCATCGACATCCCTGGTAATGGAATGTCGACCGTGCGATTCACCCGGCCGTCCTTGCCCACGCGCACGTACTGGATGTGATCCATCCACTCCGCCCAGGCGTAGGTCATGGCGTGCATCTCGCCGGTCGTGGGATCGACTTTGGGATGCGCGGTGAACGCACCTGGCAAGGTGCCGTAGAAGTCGTTGCGACCGACGGTCTCCAGGTCGTAGGTGAGCTCCACCGGACACCCTCCGGCTTCCACCATGGCCCACGTGGTTCCGGCGAATCCGCCCACATTGGTGTTCGGACCACCGCTGCTGTTGTTCCAGTTCCGCCCGGGAATATCGGGACGGCCGCGGGCCGCGCTCACATCGGAGGAGCCGACGTAGCGATTGCGATACCACTTCGCCCGACCGTCGCCGAGGCAGATGCCGTGCACCATGCCGTCGCCGATGAACCAGTGATGGGTGTCGGGATCGACCTCGCTGATGGGATTCGGTCCATTGCGGAGATAGCGACCGTTCAGTTCGGTCGGAAGCTCGCCGATCACCGCAAGATCGACGGCCGTCACCTCCTCGGTGACCGGGGCGTAGTTGCCCACGAGATAGCGGTTCGTGCGGGGACTCTCCGTGGTGGTCATGGACCTACCTTGACCGGGCCCATTGACGTTGTCAAGGGTGAGATTTAACCTGACCTCGTGTCCCCGTCCGATCTCCGAGCCACCGTGCTGAAAGCGGCCGTGGACTTCATTTCCGAACACGGCCCGGACGGCTTGTCGTTCCGGCAAGTGGCGGCGGCCGCCGGGGTCAGCCACCAGGCGCCGTATCACCATTTCACGGATCGCAAGGGCATCTTCCAGGCCATCGCTCTCGAGGGCTTCACCAAGTTCGATGCCGCTTTGCGCGCCGCCGAGCAACGTGACGACATCGACACGTCCACGGCTCTGCTCGAGGGGTATGTGGAGTTCGCACTCTCGCATCCCGGACATTTCCGGGTGATGTTCCGAACGGACCTCACCTGCATCGGAGAGAATCCGGAACTCGTACGAGTCGCCGATGCCTCCTTCGACGTTCTGGTGGACCACGTCAACGGAGTTCTCGGACCGCGGGCATCGGTCGAGCAGATCCGCGAACGGGTGGTCACCATGTGGTCCATCGCTCACGGACTGGCCACCTTGCTCATCGACGGTCCCTTGGAAGACAAAGTCGGCCCCGTCATCGATCGCCGGGCCCTCATCCACGCCGTGGCCACGCAAAGTGGTTTGGCCGGCCCCAGATGACGTGAGCACGCACCTGAAATCAACCGATGAAGTGGTGGAGGCTTACAGGGCACTCCGAGCGCGGGTGATCGCGCTGATCCGAGACCAACCCGCGACCGCCCGAGATCTCCCCGTTGCCCATTGCCCGTCTTGGACTGCCGGAGATGTCGTGGCCCACATGGTAGGGGTGAACGAGGACATCCTCGCTGGGCGGATGGAGGGAGTCACCACCGAAGCCTGGACCCAGGCGCAGGTCGATCGACACCGAGGTGAATCCCTGGCGCACCTCGCCGACGTGTGGGACGACACCACCGCCGCCTTCGACGCCGTTCTGCCGATGATCCCGGCACCGGTGAATTCGCAATTGGTGCTGGACGCCGTGACCCATGAACACGATCTGCGCCATGCGCTCGGACTTCCCGGTGGTCGCGACGAGACCGCGGTGTCGGTGGCCGTCGGCTGGGTCCTGCACACCGCCGAGCAGAAGGCTCCGGGTCTGGCCGATCGTTTGCAGCGGTCCCTCGGCGCGAACGCCTTCGATCTGCTGCGGGTGGCCACCGGCCGACGGTCGGCAGCCCAGATCACCGACCTCGGTATGGATGCCCGCCTGGTCGAGGAACTCCTGGCTGGCACCCCGCTGTCCCCACCGGACGCCGCAATTCTGGAGTGAGGCCGACCAGGGATCGAGTTGTCAGGGTCGCCTAACAGATGTTAGGTTCGCCTAATGCACAGCGGTCGAATCAGCGCTCGTCGGACCCGTCTTCTCTTCGCTCCGGTGGCGGTGGCCCTGGTGGCGGCATCCGCCTGCGGGGGAGATTCTTCCGGGGACCGCGGGTCGCAAGTCACCGTCTACACCGGCCGGCATTACGGCATCGAGACCGTGTTCGAGGAGTTCAC
>JBJTYE010000097.1:0-3068 GCA_046082625.1 Actinomycetota bacterium
CAGACCAAGGCGCAACTGATCGACGGCGACTGGGTGCTGAACGGCCAGAAGGTCTGGACCTCGCTCGCACATGTCAGCCACTGGTGTTTCGTGCTGGCCCGCAGCGAACCCGGATCGCAGCGCCACGCCGGACTCACCTTCCTCCTGGTCCCGATGGAGCAACCGGGAATTGAGGTGCGGCCCATTCGTCAGATCTCCGGTGGTGGCGAGTTCAACGAGACGTTCTTCACCGATGCCCGCACGCCCGCCGACATGGTGGTCGGCGTACCCGGCGGCGGGTGGTCGGTGGCCATGGCGTTGCTTGGCTACGAGCGCGGCATCTCCACTCTCGCCCAGCAGGTGGGATTCGAACGCGAACTGGAGACCACCATCGACTTGGCGCGCCGTCACGGCCGACTCCACGAACCAGCACTGCGTCACCGACTGGTGCGCGCTCACATCGGCTTGCAGTTGCTCAAGTTGAACGCCCTGCGCAGTATGTCGGCCAAAGGCGTGCCCGGACCGGAGGCCAGTATCTCGAAGTTGTTCTGGGGCTCGTGGCATCGGGACCTCGGCGAATTGATGGTGGACATCATGGGAGCATCCGGTGTGGTCAGCCAGGAAGCCGACGGCGAACTGACCCTCGAACAGAAGCTCTTCCTGTTCACCCGCTCCGACACCATCTACGGTGGTTCCAACGAGATCCAGCGCAACGTGCTCGGCGAACGAGTGCTGGGACTCCCCCGGTGACCGATGAGGAATCGAGCATGACCACATGAGCACTTCCCCTCCTCCCTACGTTCCCGGTCACGGACTGCTCACCGGCAAGACGGTGCTCATCACCGCTGCGGCCGGCAGTGGCATCGGATCGGCCACGGCCCGCAAGTGCTTGGAAGAAGGCGCTCGTGTGGTCATCTCCGACAAACACGAACGGCGCCTCGCCGCAACCGCCGCCGAACTCGGTGTTCCCGGCATTCCCTGCGATGTCACCGATGAAGTGAGTGTGCAGAACCTGTTCGCCGCGGCCGTCGCCGAATGCGGACACCTGGACGTGCTCGTGAACAACGCCGGTCTCGGCGGCACGGCCGAGCTGCACGAGATGACCGACGACCAGTGGTCGATCGTCCTCGACGTCACCTTGAACGGCACCATGCGCTGCACCCGCGTCGCTCTCGCCCACATGTACGCCCGCGGTTCGGGGGTCATCGTCAACAACGCCAGCGTTCTCGGCTGGCGCGCCCAAGCCGGACAGGCCCATTACGCGGCGGCCAAGGCCGGTGTCATGGCTCTCACCCGCTGCGTGGCCATCGAGGCCGCCGGTCGCGGGGTGCGGGTGAACGCCGTGTCGCCCAGTATCGCCATGCACGCCAATCTGGCCAAGGTCACGAGCGAGGACTTGCTGGCCGAACTCACCCGCAAGGAAGCCTTCGGACGGTTCGCCGAACCCTGGGAAGTGGCCAATGTGATCGTGTTCCTCGCCAGTGACTATTCGAGCTACATGACCGGCGAAGTGGTGTCGGTCAGCAGTCAGCATCCATGATCGGACATCTGCAGTGAGCATCGACGTTGCGATCGCCGAGGGCGTGGCCACCGTCGTCATGAATCGTCCGGAGCGCAAGAACGCCTTCGATCGCGCCCAGTACGACGCTCTCGCCGCCGCCTTGGCCTCCCTCGATGCCGATTCCGACGTGCGCGTGGCCGTCCTCACCGGCGCCGGCGGAGCCTTCAGTTCCGGGCAGGACCTGAAAGAGATGACCGAACTCGCGCAGCAGGCGTCATCTGGCACCATCTCCACCTCGTCGACGGCGCCCAGTGGGTTCACCGTTCTGCTCGATGCCCTCGAAGTGTTCTCGAAGCCCCTGATCGCCGCCGTCAACGGCGTGGCCGTGGGCATCGGCATGACCCTCCTGCCATTCTGCGATCTGGTGCTGGTGGGCGCGTCGGCGCGCCTGCGGATGCCGTTCAGCGATCTAGGGGTGCCACCCGAGGCCGCCAGTTCGGTGACGTTGCCCGATCTCATCGGCTGGCAGCGCGCCGCCGATCTGTTGCTGACGGCGCGCTGGGTGGACGCCCCCGAGGCCGTCGAATTGGGACTGGCCCTGCGGGTCGTACCCGATGCTGAATTGTCGTCGGAGGTCCACGCCCTGGCCGCGACCATCGCCGCCAAGTCCCCGTACGCCACACGGGTCATCAAGGAGACCATGGTGGCCGGTCGCGGTTCGCGCATCCGCGAGGCCCGAGCCCGCGAAGAGAAGCTCTACACCAGCTTGTTCCGCTCCGGTGGTTTCGGATCCTGAATGGGGTTTCCGCACCCCACACCTGATGTGCCCGGCCGGTGGCCCCACCTCGCCTCCGAGATCGCACGGGTGCACCTCGTCAGTCCGGAGTCCACGACCTTGTTGCAGGCTCTCGACGGCAACGAGAGTTCGGTAGTCGACGGATCCGCTCCAGGCCATGTCTGTGCCACGGCCTGGGTGTTCAGTCCAGACGCCGACTATCTGATCCTGGTCCGACACCAAGTCTTCGTCTGGTCCACACCGGGCGGCCACATCGAACCACACGAGACCAGTCGCGTTGGTGGTCAGCGCGAACTGGAGGAAGAGACCGGACTCACATCGTTCGATGTTCGAGCAGTTCTCGATCATCCGGCTCTGGTGCATGTCACCGATGTTCCCAACCCCCGTCCTCACCGACACTGGAACATCGCCTGGCTCTACACCTGCGAGATGGATGCCCCGTTGTCACGGGTCGAAGGTGCGCGGTGGTTCGCTCTCACCCAACTTCCAGACGGAGCCCCGGATCTGCGCGCGACTGCCCTCCGCTTGCGCGGACTTCTGGCGTCGCCCTGAACATCAGGCGCGCACGAGGCGACCGGGTCGGGCTCCGGTGTCGGCTCCGTGACGTCGGGTGACCACTCCGCTCACGATGGTGGCCACGTACCCGGTCGCCTGCTGGAGCAGTCGCCGGCCGCCGGCCGGCAGGTCGTCCACCGCCTCCGGGAATCCCAGTTGCAGTGCATCCAGATCGATGATGTTGATATCGGCCTTCTTACCCACGGCCAGCACACCCCGATCATCGAAGCCGACCAC
>JBJTYE010000098.1:0-9582 GCA_046082625.1 Actinomycetota bacterium
TCGCGCACCGACATCTGGGTCTCGGGATGAACGATCCTGATGTCGGCACCCAGACAGATCTGGATCCCGCCTCCGAGCGCGTGACCGTGGACGGCGGCGATCACGGGGACCGGCACCTCCTGCCAGACCCACGACACCTGCTGGCCGAGATGCGTGATCCGACCGGCGGCCATCGATCCGGGACTGCCCTGTTCTCCTTCGGCATCCTTGGCGGACGCTCCTCCGGCCATCTGTTGGAAGGAGCCGAAATCGAGACCGGCGCAGAACGAGGAGCCTTCCCCCGACAGCACCACTGCTCGAACGCCAGTCGCGCTCTTCAGCCAGTCCCCGGCCTCGGCCAGGGCCATGAACATCGCCCCGTCGAGAGCGTTGCGCTTGTCGGCTCGCGTGAGACGGACATCGGCGACACCATCGTCCAGCGAGATGGCGACACGATCGTGGAAGGACACTGCATGACTCGGAGCGCTCATGGCGCAATCCTGTCAGGTCCGCGCCGATCCGGTGGACCTGACAGACTTCGACGGTGCCCCGGGTCGTCGTCGCCATCAGCGCACTCGGCGCCCTGATCGTGGGCGTCGTGCAGTTCCGGCACGGCATCGTGCCCCTCCTCGACACGGTCACGTACTGGAGCGGCGCCGAGGCCATCACCCGCGGGGACGTGTTCCGCACCACGCTGGCACCCTCCTTTTCCAACTTTTCGGCCCTCGAGGTCCTGGAACGGGGAGGGAAACTGCCTTTCGTCGACTTCCCGGTCGGCTATCCGTTCATCGCAGGAATTCTGGGGGCCGTGATCGGCGTCCGCCGGGCCATGGAGATCGTGGTTCTCGGAGCGCTCATGGCCATCGCCGTGGCACTGGTGGTCGGCGGGCGGTCCCGGCAAGGTGAAGATCGGGAGCGTACCGACGTGGTACTCGCAGCCATCGGCGTGCTCCTGGTGGCCTCGCCGACCATGCGTCTGGTCACCCAAGGAGCACTCTCGGAACCTCTCTTCTGCGCCGCCGTGCTCTGGCTGGTCATCGCCTTGGCGCGCTATCGACAAGGAGCACGATGGCTGCCGGTACCCGTCCTGGTGATGGTGGCGTCGCTCCTGCGATTCCTCGGTGCACCGTTGGCGGTGTTGGCTGGATGGGAGCGCTACCGCCGCACCGGACGCATCGGCGGATCCGTCATCTGGACCGCGACGATGATGATTCCGGCGACATCCAACATCGTGCTGGCGAATCTGGCCGGGGGCGGACACGGCGCCGGCTGGCGCGGCATCGATCGCATCGACGCGGAGACCTTCGTGCGCTCGGTGGGAGGTTGGTTCGACGGTCGCCAGGGAGACATCCGTCGGACATACTTCACTCTCGACGGACCGTCGTGGTGGTCGTGGCCGGTGGCAGTCGGCTGGTTGTTGCTGGTGACCGTCGTCGTGATCGCCACCGTGACCAGATCTCGATCGACCATCGGACGTTTCGTGCCGCGACTTCCGGTCGCGTCCGAGTTGGCGCTGACCGCGGCCGCAATCATGAGCGCCGGTCTGCTGGCCGGCATCATGGGTTTCGACGCACTGGTCATCGCCGACAACCGTCTGATGTTGCCCGGCGGTGTACTCACCATCGCCGCCCTCGCCTGGTGGATGGCGTCATGGCCCGGACGCCAACTGGTCATGTGGGGGGCGGTGGTCGTGTGGGCCGTCACCGCTGTTCGACCCTGGCAGGTGACCGACATGTTCAGTGACCGGGACACCGCTTCGGTATTGGCGACCACCGTGGCCGCTTTGTCCGACGAGATCACGGTGGTCGTCACCAACGATGCCGACCTGGTGCACTGGGAGACCGGCCTGCCGGCGGTGTACGCGCCGATGCCGGTCAAACCACTCACCGGCGACGTGGTCGACGTCGAACCGCTGTACCGCGAACTGCCGTGTGCCCTGTTGCAGGCTCGCGGTGCGGTCGTGATCGACGATCGAGCCACGTTCTCGGTGGTCGACGTCGAACGTTTGGATGCCGAGGTCGAGAGCGGACGGCTCACGTCCACCGACGGTGACGGTACGACCGTCTATGTACCGACGTCGACGGCCTGCGCGCCCTCCCCCGACTGACGCCAGCGCCACCTCCGACGCATCCAGCCGACCACCATCACCGCCGCGGCCACCGTGGTCAAGGGGTCGGTCATGGTGCGAAAGCGGGCCTGCTCGCCGAGTTCGGCCACGGCGCCCACCACCACCGTGAAGGCCACGGTCCATCCGATCACCACTGCGCCGAGAGCCCGCGGATCGTACGTCTCTCCGGACCGAACGACTCTCCTGATCCGCGCCACCCCGGCACCGATGACCAATCCGTACATCGGAATCAGAAGCAGTCCGAAGTCGACCGGAGCCTCGAGACGCCCGAAGACCGGTGTGCCCCAGCCGCGAGTCGACAGCACCCCGCCGAGATCCAGTCGCAGGATCGAGTAGGTCCGGTCGAGAGTCCGCATCACCCATGACGAACTCTCGGGCGGCGTCCCGGACACTGCGAAGGTGGTCCGCACCGACCAGAGACGTCCTTCCAGCCATACCTCGGGATGCTCCCGGATCACGGCCCAGGCATCGCGCCCCGCCTGATCGAAGATCGGGAGGAAGCACTCGTAGTTGAAATTCGGACTCCACGGATCGGTCGTTCGCATCGGTTCAGTGAGGGAGCGGTGCGCTCGGCTGGGTCGACACGGCTCGACCGCGTCGGCGTACAGGGCGTATTTCCCGAACGGTCCGATCACGGCCACATCGGACACCAGGCCGCGGTCGTACATGTCGTCCAGATCGTCGAGATCGAGGACCGGGATGACAGCGCGTTGCAGATTCATCCCGAACCAACTGGACACCGTGGCGCGATCGAAGAGGACGTAGTTCTTGCCCATCCAGGCCCCGATGACGATGAGCGGCACCAACACTGCCGTCACGACGGCGCGTCGAGCGAGTCGACGACGGTAGGTCCACAGCGTTGCCGCCAGAACCACTGCCAACCACACCGGGTGGTAGAGGCTGCGGGTCATGGCCACTGCGGTGAGGACGATGGCCAGGAGCACCACCCGCCGCCGAGGATCCAGAACTCGCCGGGTCGCGACCTCCGCGCCCGGACCGATGGCCACGAGGGCCACGGCCACCAACAGAGCGGCCACTGCCAATTCGTAGGTGGGTTCGAAGGCCCCTTTCAGTACTTCGGGGTGCAGCGTGGCCAGCAACCCGATGACGACGGATGCCCGTGAGCCAGTCCCGAGTCGTCGCGCCAATTCCGCGCACCCCGCCGCCGTGGCGACTCCGAAGGTGGCCATGACCACCTGCACGGTCGTGACATCACCGATCGGCGACAGCCAGGCCGCCAACCCGAGGGTGGCGTTCCAGAGGGGTGGTTGCACGTGCAGGTACCAGATGCTCCGGAGCGGATCACTGGACAAGATGTCCCACGGGATGAGCTGCCAGCCGTAGTCCAGGTACCGGGCGTCGAAGTCCTGGCCGCTCCAGCACACCGCCATGTACACGGCCAGCCAGATGGCGCCGGCACGCGCCGCCGAGGGGAGACGCTCGATCGCCGCCCGAACCTTCACAGCAGCCGCCCCGCCAGGACGTCGCGGACGACGCGATCGATCCAGAGCACCAGCTCGGGCGCGGCATTCAAGTCGATGTGCGCTCCATCGGGTCGCAGGTCGGGATCGAATTGACCGCCGGGATGGGCGCGCACCGCAGCGGCGAAATCGGCGAACACCACCCGAGCGTCACGCTCGGCGAAGAGGGCGATCAACTCGTTGTAGCGCTGCGTCCGCTCCGGGTCCGCTTCGTCGAAGGGGGGCGTTCCGGTTTCTCCGGCCACGTAGGGCGGATCGATGTCGGGCATGGAGAACCAGACGATGGGGGTTCCGGGAACATGGATCGTGTCGATGAAGGATTCGAAGGCCTCGAGCAACCAGGCGTCGTATTCGGGCATGCCGATGTGCGACCACTCGCTGGAACCCGGGAGTTTTCGGTCCGAGAGATCGGCGGCGCCGCCGACGATGAGGGTGAGGTTCGGGCGGAACTTGCCGGCGATGGGCCCGAGGGCCTGGCGCCACGGAGTGCAACCGGGGCGCGAGTCCTGTTCGACTCCGAGGTACACCACCGGAGTGTTCGGTCCGATTCCGCAACCGACTCCGGGACTCGGCTGCACCACGACACCATTGGCTGCCTCCCAGTCGTCGAGACCCGATGCCAGGACCCAACTCTGCGAATCCCCCACCATCAACAACCGAGCCGGAAGCGACGCGTCGAGGACCGATCGCGTCGGCGCGTCATCGGGCAACGTGGGTAATTCGGCGAGGGCTCTCTCCTGCAGTGCCAAGGCGTCGGCATCGAGTGAACTCAAGATGTCATCGGCTGCGGCCCGATGGTTCCGGCCACCGAAAGCCACGACCGACCCCACCAGGGCCATCAGTCCCAAATAGACGAACAGACGGCGTCCCCGCCACAGGCGACGTTGCCGGACCGGATTCTCCAACAAGTAGTAGATGATGCAGACCACGACCATGGTGCTGCCGGCTTTCCCGAGGAACATCCAGAAGTGGTCCACGGTGACCCAATTCGTTCCAGGGACGCGCCACCTGGGCAGATTCGGATCGAGTCGCCACGACTCCCAGAGCAGGAACATGGGCCAGTGGACCAGGTACACGGTGTAGGTGACTTGGCCCAACCACGCCACCGGTTGCCAACCCAGGAAACGGCACATCCCCGAGTCGGCCGTGGCGAAGGCGATGAGCACCAAAGTGATGCAACCGTTCACCAGGACCGCCCATGGGAAGAAGTGTTCACCCCATTCGTTGCGCCAGCCCACGGTGAACCACACCGTGAAGGCGAAGGCCAAGAGAGGCCAGGACACCGCGGCCGAGAGCGGACGTCTCAGGAATTCGATGATCCGCGGGACCTTGTCCCACACCGACCACAGCACGGCGAAGGCCGCCCCCAAGAAGAACTCCCCCATGCGCACTTCGGTGGCGTAATAGGCACACGAGGAGTCGGCGCAACGGGCCTGCAACAGCGGCAACTCGGACCACAAGGGAGAATTGCTGCGATAGTGGGCGCCGAGCGCGATGGCTCCGAGCGCCAACGCCCCGAACACGACGAACAATCGCCACGCCAGACGACGCGTGCGCTCACTGCGCAGTAACAACAACGACAGCACCGGGAAGACCAGATAGACCTGCTCCTCGAGCGAGAGACTCCACAGGTGCTGCACGGGATTGCCCAAACCGAACAGCCCGGCGTAGTCCTTGCCGGCGGACTGCAGATAGATGTTCTCGAAGTAGGCGAGACCGGACATCCACTCCCAGGGCGCGAGGCGCCGCCCGGAGCCGGGGAAGACCGTCCACACCACTGCCACGGCCAGGAGGACGGCGAACGACGCCGGGAAGAGCCGACGCGCCCGGCGTTCGTAGAAGGTCCGCAACGACACCGTCCCGGTGGTGTTCCACTCGTTCACCATCAAGCGCGTGATCAGGAATCCCGACAAGGTGAAGAACATCGACACCGTCAGTTCGCCACCGGTCATCCAGGTGGTGCTGTGGTGGTAGAGCAGGACGATGACGACGGCCAGACCACGAACGCCGTCCAGTGCCGGAAGATGCCCGGTGCGGGACTCGAGAGGAGGGGCCGCGGACATGACCAGTGACGCTAGCCCTGACCTTCTCGTCACTCGACCAAACGCAGGCCCGTCGGAGCCATCGACGGCTCGACGTTGGGCAACTCCACCACGAACTCGGTGCGATGGGCGGCAAAGACGTGCTCGGAGATCAGAACGGCCCGACCGTTGGTGTCGGTCGTGACTCGCGTGCACCGCAGCACCGGCGAACCCGTCGGGATGTCCAGCAATACCGCATCGTCATCCGAAGCGGCATCCGCGCCGATGGTCTGAGTGGCACCCGACAAGGGAACGTCCAGCAATTCGTAGAAGGGCGAGCGTTCGACATCGGCCCGCGACAGGTGCTGGCCGAGGTCGGCTCGACACCACACGGTGACCACGGCGAAGGGATCGCCGTCGGCCAGGTTGAGTCGTTTCACTCGCAACACCGAACCGGCTCCGAGGGTCTGGCGGACGCGGCCCGAGGCGTTCTCGAATCCGAACTCGAGCACCTTGCGCTCGGGAAGGATCCCCTCGTCACGCATCTGGCCCTCGATGGTGCCGAGACGTCCGAGGCTTTGGCGCAGAGGTACGGCGGCCACGAACCAGCCGAGACCCTGACGGGCATCCACCAATGATTCCTCGCGCAGAACCTCGAGCGCTCGGCGAATCGTCACCCGGCTGGCTCCGTAGGAGACCCCCAAATCGGCTTCTGAGGGCAGGAGTCGGCCCTCTCCCAATTCACCCGAACCGATACGTCGCCGCAAATCCTCGGCGATCACCCGATATCTGATCTCGCGCACACTTGTATTATACTTGTCTCCATGACGGTCACTGCTGGAACCCCCATCGCCCTCGTCGAGTCGGTCTATGCCACCCTGGCGGCCAACACCGCACTGGGTCGGCAGCGACTCGGTCGCCCGCTCACCCTGGCCGAGAAAATCCTCGTCAACCACCTCGTCGATCCGGCCCATCAGGACATGGTGCGCGGCGAGAGTTACGCCGATTTCCATCCCGATCGCGTGGCCATGCAGGATGCCACCGCTCAGATGGCCCTGCTGCAGTTCATGACCGCGGGACTTCCGACGACCGCAGTTCCCTCCACCGTCCATTGCGACCACCTGATCCTGGCCAAGGTCGGCGCCAAGATCGATCTCGGAGTCGCTCTCGACGACAACCGCGAAGTCTTCGACTTCTTGAAGTCGGTCTCGGCCAAGTACGGCATCGGTTTCTGGGGTCCGGGAAGCGGCATCATCCACCAGGTGGTGCTCGAGAACTACGCCTTTCCGGGCGGCATGATGATCGGCACCGACAGCCACACCCCCAATGCCGGCGGCCTCGGCATGGTGGCCATCGGTGTGGGTGGAGCCGATGCCGTCGACGTCATGACCGGCTTTCCTTTCAACGTCCGCTGGCCCAAAGTCATCGGCGTCCGCCTGACCGGCACGTTGAGCGGGTGGTCCTCACCCAAGGACGTCATCTTGGAAGTCGCGCGGGTGCTGACCGTCGAAGGCGGAACCGGGGCCATCGTCGAGTACTTCGGACCGGGAGCGGATTCCATCTCGGCCACCGGCAAGGCCACCATCTGCAACATGGGTGCCGAAATCGGAGCGACCTGCTCGGTGTTCCCTTACGACATCAACATGGCCGACTATCTGCGCGCCACGGGCCGGTCCGACATCGCGGCCGCCGCCGATGCCGTGGCGAGCGATCTGCGGCCCGATGACGGAGCCCACTACGACCAGCTCGTGGAGGTCGATCTCGACACGTTGAAGCCCCTCATCAACGGACCCCACTCCCCGGATCGCGCCCATCGAGTCGGCGCATCCGTCGGACACGAAGCGGCCGCCAACGGTTGGCCCCTCGAAGTCTCGGCCGCTCTCATCGGGTCGTGCACCAATTCGTCCTACGAAGACATCACCAGAGCCGCCTCCATCGCCCGTCAGGCCGCGGCCAAGGGTCTGCGGGCCAAGACCGATCTCCTGATCAGTCCCGGGTCGGAGCAGATCCGCGCCACCATCGAACGAGATGGTTTGCTGGCCGATCTCGAAGCGGTCGGAGCCACTGTGCTGGCCAATGCCTGCGGTCCCTGCATCGGTCAATGGGAACGCGCCAAAGAAGTCATCGACCGGCCGAACACCATCGTCAACTCCTTCAATCGCAACTTTCCGAAACGAAATGACGGATCGGCCAACACCTTGAGTTTCGTGACCTCGCCGGAGACGGTGATGGCCATCGCTCTCGCCGGTCGTTTGGATTTCGATCCCACCGTCGACACCATCTCGGCCCCCGACGGCTCCGAGGTTCGCCTCGTGGCCCCGGTCGGCCAGGTCCTCCCCGAACGCGGCTACGACCCGGGAACCAACACCTTCACTCCCCCTCCCGCCGATGGGAGTTCGGTGACCGTCGCCGTCAGTCCGACGAGCGATCGCCTGCAGCTTCTCGAACCCTTCCCGGCCTGGGACGGCAAGGACTACGTGGGTCTGCCGGTGCTCATGAAGGCCCAAGGCAAGTGCACCACCGACCACATCTCGGCCGCCGGGAAGTGGCTCAAGTACCGCGGTCATCTCGAGAACATCTCCGGCAATCTCTTCATCGGCGCGGTGAACGCCTTCTCGGGAGCCGTCGGCGAGGGCAAAGACGTGACCGACGGAGCGGTGCGTTCCTATCCGGACATCGCCAAGCGGTACAGCGAGGCCGGAATCTCCTGGTGCGCGATCGGCGACCGCAACTACGGCGAGGGCTCGTCCCGCGAACACGCCGCCATGGAACCCCGCTTCCGCGGCGGTGTGGTCATCTTCGCTCGCTCCTTCGCCCGCATCCACGAGACCAACCTGAAGAAGCAGGGCTTGGTTCCGCTGACCTTCGCCGATCCGGCCACCTACGACGAGATCGACGAGGACGACCGCATCAACGTGCTGAACCTGCCACCGGTGCCGGGTCGCAACGTGACCTGCCAGATCGTGAAACCCGATGGCTCGACGATCGACTTCGAAGGTGTCCATACCTTCAGCGACGAACAAGTGGAGTGGTTCAAGGCCGGCTCGGCACTCAACATCGTGCGGGCCAAAGTCGCCGGAGATCGCTGAGTCGGTCGTGACCTCCGGCATCGATCCGGTCCACGACATCTCGGTGACCGCGGCCCTGCGGACCACCGGCGCGGTCCGCGGCTTCACCTCGCAGCCTGTCGAAACCTCGACCATCACGGCCATCCTCGATGACGCCCGCTTCGCTCCGAGCGGCGGAAATCGTCAGCCCTGGCGAGTGGCGGTGGTGGCCGATCGTTCCCTGCGCCAGGAACTCGGTCGGGCCATGCGTCCGGTGTGGGACGAATACGTGGCCATCAGCGCCACGGGGCGGACCCCTTTCAGCGTCGTGGAACCTTCTGCGTCGGCTCTGACCACTCCTCCCGCGGGACACACGCCCAACGATCTCCTGGAGCACATCGAGGACGTCCCAGCGGTCCTGGCCGTCGCTGCCGACCTGTCCCGGATCGCCATGATGGACAAGGACCTCGACCGTCCCGCCATCACCGGAGGGGCCTCGATCTATCCGTTCTGTTGGAGCGTTCTGTTGGCTGCCCGAGCCCGCGGTCTCGGCGGAGTTCTCACCACCTTCGCCTCGCGGGTGGAACCCCGGACCGGAGCACTTCTGGGCCTTCCCCCGGACCATGCGCTGGCGGCGGTGATCTTCCTCGGCTACCCCTCGTTTCGCGCCACTCGACTGCGACGTCAGCCGGTGGAGAGTTTCGCGACGCAGGACCGATTCGACGGTCCAGCCTTCTGAGCCTCAGTCGGTCCCCGGACGTCGTTCGGTTTCCTTGTCCGGGTCGCCCCGATAGCCAGGCGGGTAGCTGAGTCGCAGTTCCTCCGGCGTCGGGGTACGCGGTCGGCGGGCCTCGTCAGGAAGCAGCGCAGTGATGGCGTCCATGATGCGGCGGGTGTCGGCGTCGGGACCGTCCGAGCCCATGGCC
>JBJTYE010000099.1:0-3102 GCA_046082625.1 Actinomycetota bacterium
TTCGGGGAAGAACATCGACAGGAGCGGTCTGGCCACCAATTCGGTGGTGCGACCGCCGCCGCCCAAGTGTGACGGCCGTTCGTAGCTGGCCTTCACCAGTCCGAGTTCGAGATCCTTGAAGAAGGGCATGACCAGTCGCACGATCCAGTCGTTGGTGAAACTGGTGAGGTCACCATCGACCCAGACCACGATGTCACCCCGACTGGCGAGCAAACTGGCCCAGAGAGCATTGCCCTTGCCCCGGGCTTTGCCGTATTGGCGATGGATGTCGCTGATGGGCACCACGGTGGCTCCGGCTTCCCGGGCGATCTCGGCAGTGCCGTCCACCGAATCGTCGTCGATGACGATCAGTTCATCGACCAGTGATCCCACCATCACCGGTTCGATCATGCGGATGAGATCCCCGACGGTCTGGGCTTCGTTCTTGCAGGGCATGCAGACCGACACCGTGGTCGATCCCTTGGCGGCCACGGCGGCGTCCAGAGTCCACCCGGTGGGATCGAAGGACTTGATCTCGGTGGTCATGATGTCCGGACTTCCTCTGGATGGTCGGAGTTCGTTGATCTCGGCCCGTAGCGTGAGCACATGTTCTTGTACGGCGTGGTGAACGCGTCACCCGATTCACTCAACGTCGATTCGATCGCCATCGACGCTACCTCGGCGCGTCGGCGGGCCGACTACCTGTTGTCGCACGGCTGCCAGGGCATCGATCTCGGCGGTCAGGGTTCCACGGACAATGCCACCGTGGTGCCCTGGGAAGAGGAATGGGAGCGGCTCCGCGACATCGTCGTGGCCTTGGCCGCCTACGGGGTGCCCCTCAGCATCGATTCGTGGAAGCCCGAGGTGACCCGTCGGGCCCTCGAACACGGAGCCACGGTGATCAACGCCGCCGACGGGATGCAGACCGATGCCATGTGGGAAGTGGCCGCCGACTTCCAGGCCCCCATCGTGTTGCCGTTCCTGTCGGGACCGAATCCTCGGGAAATGGAAATGGTGCGCAACGATCCGGTGCAGGCCATGCTCGACTTCTTCGAGAACCAGTTGCGCACCGCCGATCGCTTCGGCATGCGGTCCCACTGCATCCTCGATCCGGGAACCGGTTTCGCTCCCTCCAACTGGCCGTGGGAGGAACGCTACGTCTACCAGAAGCACGTGTACTCGAACCTGCAGGCCCTGCGCGCCTTCGGACTGCCGCTGTACATCGCGCTCCCTTGGAAAGAGACCGCTCAACACGACGAATTACTGGAGATCGTGCTGCGTCAGCGTCCGGAATTCGGACGAGCCCATTATCCGGAGAAGATCCGGCGTGTGGAGCGCGAACTCGGCCTGACCTGATCGGTCAGTCGACCAGACCCGATAGCGGTCCGCGGGGGTAGACGGCATCGGGGGGCAGGGACGCCTCCCAGCCCTCCGGACACTTGTCGGGGCGCACTTCGCTCAAGGGAGCCAGTACGAAACGGCGTTCGGCGTACCGGGGATGCGGCACGGCCAGGTTCCCGCCGGCGATGACCACGTCGTCGAAGAAGAGCAGATCCAGATCCAGCGTGCGCGGCCCCCAGTGCACCGTGCGCGAGCGACCGGCATCGGCCTCGATGCGGTGCAACCAGCGCAGAAGCGCGTACGGATCCAACTCCGTGGTGATCTCCACCACCATGTTCAGATAGGCCCCTTGACCGTCGGGACCGCCGACGGGATCGGTTTCGAACACTTGGGATTGCTTGACGATGGATTCACCCAAGCGATCGATGGCGAACTGCAAGTAGCCGACACGATCGCCGAGATTGGTGCCGAGCGCCAAGATGGCCGTATGCGCCGCCAAGGCCGATGACGACGTCTTGACCCGGTGAATGCGCACCGCCGAGGACTGCACGTCTTCGGGAATGGGCGGACGCAACTTGGTGAGGGTCAGATCCACGGCCGCCACCCGCGCGAAACTCAACACGGTGTCGGCCATGCGCTGGGCCAGACGCTCCAACAACTGGTCGGAGGTGGTCCGTGCCACCTCGGCCAGAGCGGTGCAGACCTCGCCGTAGTGCACGGTCTCGGTGAGATCGTCGCTCAGGCCGGCGTCGTGGAGATCCACATGGATGTCGACGTCGATCCGCAGTGGCTGGGGAGCACTGCGCTCGTGATCGAGGACGCCCACCACACCGACCACGCGCAGATCCGAGATGAGGATGTGATCCGACACGGCCGTCACGGTACCGTTGCCTCATGTCTTCCGACACGATCACTCCCTCGTCGCTGTCCGTTGGTTCGTTCGATCCCGCTCGGGTGGTGGCCGACCTGCGGGCCCTGGCCGACCGCACCGGCGGTCCCGACGGCTCTCGGCGCCTGTGCTGGACCCCGGAGTGGGTGGCGGCCCGCACTCTGCTCCGCGAGCACCTTGCCACCCTGCCCGTGGAGGTGGAAGTGGACGAGGCCGGCAACTTGTGGGCCTATCTGCGCGGCGAGAGTCCCGACACATTGGTGGTGGGCAGTCATCTCGACAGCGTGCCCAAAGGCGGCTGGCTGGATGGAGCACTCGGCGTGATGGCCGGCCTCGAATTGCTGCGTTCCCTGGCGGCCGAGCGCACGCCTCCGGTGACGGTGGCCCTGGTGGACTGGGCCGATGAAGAGGGCGCCCGATTCAGTCGGTCGCTGTTCGGGTCGGCAGCGGTCATGGGCACCCTCGACATCGACATCCTCCGTGGACTCGTCGACAAAGAAGGCCAGCGACTGGTGGACGTACTCCCCCAGCACGGAGTGGACATCGAGAATCTGGACGGCGCCCGCCGACGTCTCGAGAACGTGAAGGCCTACGTGGAACTGCACATCGAACAGGGTCCGGTGCTCGAATCCATGAACCGAGGCATCTGCACGGTGTCGGGCACCAAAGGCATCGAACGCGAACGTCTCATCTTCCGCGGCCAGGCGGCCCATGCCGGCACCATGCCCATGCCCATGCGACGCGACAGCTTCCGAGCGGCGTCACGGTTCGCCTTGGCCGTGGCCGAGATCGGTGATCGTCACGATGGAGTGACCACCGTCGGAGCAGTGGCTTGCAAACCCGGCGTGGTCACGGCGGTCGCCGGCGAGACCACCATCACCCTCGACATCGAC
>JBJTYE010000100.1:0-3016 GCA_046082625.1 Actinomycetota bacterium
AGGAACAGAATGGCTGCTCCCACGTACGGCGTGAAGTTGGCGTATTTCGACTTGTCGATTCCGGCCTGACGGAGCACCTCGATGGGACCGATCAGACTGACCAGGGCGACATCTTTCTGGAGACTGATGAAGTCGTTCATGAGAGGTGGGACGACCCGTCGAACGGCCTGGGGGAGAACCACGAAACGCAATGTCTGAGTGGACGACAGTCCGAGGGCGCGAGCCCCGGCCCGCTGACTCTCGTGAACCCCTTCGATTCCGGCCCGGAAGACTTCGGCGACGTAGGAGGAATAGGCCAGGATCAGAGCGACGGAACCCCACAGGTACGGGCTGTTCCAAGGACGCGTGAGTCCGAGGCCGGGAACCCCGAAACCGACCAGGAGGATCGTGAGGATCACCGGAACTCCGCGGAAGATGTCGGTGTAGGCGGCGGCGAAGAGCCGCAGGGGAAAGAGCGCCGGAGCGCGCACGCTGCGCGCCACCGCGAGCAGCATGCCGAGAACGACGATGCAGGGAGCGCACCACAAGAAGATCTGGATGTCCTTCACGAAAGCGCTGAGGAGTCCGGGAAACACCTCTCCCAGGACGTCTCCGTCGAAGAAGGACCGACGAACCTTGTACCAACCCGGAGTCCGAGGCACCAGCACGACCAAGGCGATGACCACGATGCCGGTGGAGGCGGCTGCCACCAGAGCCGATCTCCGCTTGAGGCGCGATTCGTACGCCTGGCGATGAGCGGATCGCCGGGGCCTGGACGCGTCGGTGCCCGGGTGATCACTCATCCCGGGCACCGTAGCGTCATTCACTGATCGAGATCAGACCGTGGTCGACCTCGTCATCCCACGGAGATGACCGGTGCACCGGTCTTGTCGCTCAGCCACTCCTGTTCGATGGCAGCAAGGGTTCCATCGGACTTCAACGTGCCCAGTGCCGCGTTCACACAGCCCACGAGTGGATTGTCCTTCTCGAAGACCAGACCGAACTCGTCGGTGGTCCCGCCGGCATCGGCCGGGAACTGTCCGATCACCGAGGCACCTTCGATCTCGACGGCGGCGATGTAGAAGGCTGTCGGCAGGTCGACCACGATGGCATCGATCTGGCCGGCTTCGAGAGCAGCCTTGGCACCGGCGTTGTCGTCGTAGACGAACACCTCGTTGCTCGGCTGGATCACTTCGTTGATGAAGTCCAAGCTGGTGGTGCCGGCCTGCGCGCCGAACTTCACGTCCACCAGATCAGCGGTGGTCGTTGCACCGGCCGCTGCCGAATCGGCGAGGGCCACCACGGCCTGATTGGTGGTGTAGTACGGATCGCTGAACGAAATCGTCTCGGAGCGCTCGGGTGTGATCGAGTACTGCTGCAAGTTGAAGTCGAAGCTCTTGGCACCGGGCTGGATGGCCTCGTCGAAGGTGGTGCGCACCCAGGCCACCTGGTCGCCGGTGTATCCGAGTTCCTCGGCCACGGCGAGCGCCACGGCGGCCTCGAAGCCCTCACCGGACTCCGGGGCGTCGTTCTCGACCCACGGCGAATAGGCCGGGGAGCCGGTGGCGATGGTCAGGGTGCCGTCGCTGATCGTCGGGCAATCGCCCGAGGCGGCCCCGGAGTCGCTGGACGACGAGTCGGAATCGTCGCCACCGCAGGCGACCAAAGTGACGGTGGCCAGGGCAGCGGCGGCCAGACTCAGGGTCCGGCCCCGACTCTGGCTCCGACGCGTTGAGGGAAGGTCGATACGCATGGATGTCCTTTCGGATGTGTCGTCGAACCGCACCGGCTCGGGAGATGAGCACAATATCGGGATCGGGAATAGATGACCATCTGAGTCAGGAATTCTTGATGAGAGATTTTCGTCGGGTCGTGGGGCACGTGCTCCCCGACTTTCTCCGTCCCGCCCTTGACACTGAGACAGAACTGGTCTTACTGTCTCATCATGGTGACACCAGGCACCTTCGCACCTCCGGCTGGTTCCGATGCCGGTCGCGTGCTCGACGCCGCCCGTCGGTGCGTGGATCGCTGGGGTCTGAGCAAGGTGACCATCGACGACGTGGCGGCCGAAGCCCACGTGTCCCGCGCCACGTTGTACCGACTCTTTCCCGGTGGCAAGGACGTGCTCTTCGAAGCCCTGCGCGGACGGGAGCTGGAGGAATTCTTCGAAGGTATGCGCCAACATCTCGTCGATGTGGACTCGCTGCTCGACTTCGCCGTCGAAGTGGCCGTCTACGCCCTGGAGGAGATGCGCAACGATCGCCACCTGGCCATGATGCTGGCGACCGAAGAAGGAGCGGCCCTGAAGTCGCTCACGGTCGAAGGTCTGCCGCAGATCCTGCGCGTGGCGTCCGAGTACATGGTGCCCCTCGCCAGTCGACACCTGGGAGACAGCGACGCCGAAGTCTTCGTGGAGATCCTGGCTCGCCTCATCATCTCCAACTTCCTGGCGCCCAGCCTTCATTTCGATCTGTCCGATCGGGAGTCGGCGCGCCAGGTGTTCGCTCCGTTCGTGGCGGCGCTTCATCATCCTGTTCCCAACTGAGACATCCGTATCCATTCATCAAGGAGGACCAATGAGCATCACCGAGCGTGAAAGTCAGGACATCATCGGCCGCGCCGATCTCAACGACATCGAGGCCATCCTGGCCATCCCTGGAAATGTGTTAGCAAACAGTTTCCTATTTACTCATTCACCAGATGCAGGACTGTGGCCTAGAAATTGTGTACTACTAAATACTATACTACTAAATGTAAATAAAGTAAATATGCCCTGTCTCATGCTTCAAGCCACTTTGGACTTTTTCAATATTTCATCAAGACCATAATCTGTCCTTAACCATAACCAAATGCCTAAACATGCTTTAAGTGATATGAACTGATATTATAGGGAAAACAAATGGAGTCAGTTGTCAGTGAATGTTTTTGACTATCAGTGTTTTGTAACTTGGCAAATATATTCAATTCATTATGTTGTTTAAAAAATATGTGTTTGTGTAAAATGTATTTGTTTTTGCAAATTACTTATAATTATACA
>JBJTYE010000101.1:0-2877 GCA_046082625.1 Actinomycetota bacterium
CTGGAGCCCGAGATCAGAATCGAACTGACGACCTACGCATTACGAGTGCGTTGCTCTACCAACTGAGCTACCCGGGCAAGGACTTTCGATGCTATCGCCCGCTTCTGCGGGAGCGAATTCCCGTATCAGGCCGCATCCCGGCGGTGGGAGGGAGGATGTCGGGGTTCGGGCCGATCGATTCCGCAGACGTCGAGCAGTTGGTCGATTTCGTCGATGTGCAGATCGGCGAGGTGCCACAGATCGGGCACCAGCTCCCGGGCGGCGATCAGTCCGAAGTCGAGGCGCTCCAGACAACTGTGGACGGTGATGTTCAGACCCATACCGTCGGTGACGATGGAGATGGGAATGTACTGATCCAATTTGGCCCCGGCGAAGTAACGCGGCTGTCGTGGACCGGGAACATTGGAGATCACCACGTTGGTGGGCAGGTTGATGCGATCCGCCAGACGCAGGCGCGAGGCCAAGCGCAGAGCGGCGGTGGAGATCACCGGTGAGGTCGCCTGGGTGCCCTCGGCGATGGCGTCCGCCGGAATCAAATCGAACTGTTTCTTGGCATCGGCCATCGCTTCCTTGCAGAGATGGATGCGTTCTCGGGGATCGTCGCACAGAGTCGGAAGCTCGGCCACGATGGCCGACACCCGGGTGCTCCACGGATCGTCCTCGTCACCGGTGCGGATGGACACCGGCACCATGGCCCGCAGCGTGCGGTCGGGAAGAGCATCCTTTTCGATGAGATAGCGACGCAACGCACCCGAGCACACCGCCATCACCACGTCGTTGACCGTGCCACCGGTGGCGTTCTTGATCAACCTGATGTTCTCGATCCAGGTCGAGCGCATGGCGAATCGTCGATGGGCAGTGATGGTTCGGTTCCACGGCGTCGGTGGTGCCGGAGAGAGGGGAAGACGTACCCGGCGTTCGTTCTCCGGGGCCTTCACCGAGGACCCGACCAGACCGCGGACGCGGTCACGAGCTCTGGCCGCGGCCTCTCCGATGCCGGTGGCGCCCACCATCTCGGCCAGATTCTGTCCGAGTCGCAATTGCAGGCGCATGGCCTTGACCGGGTTGGCCACCAACGACCCGATGGTGCGTTGCAGAAGTTCCAATGGGTTCGGCAACTGCTCGGGTTCCCACTCCACCGGCTCCAGTTGAGGATCGGCATCGGGTTCCGATTCGGTGAGCATGTTCAACAGCAACATGCCCGCCGCGCCGTCGATGGTGGCGTGATGCAACTTCGTGAGGATGGCCCAACGTCCGTCGATGAGACCCTCGATGACGTAGACCTCCCAGAGCGGACGCGAGCGATCCATGGGACGGCTGACGATGCGGGCCACCTGCTCGGCCAATTGATCGTCCGCTCCTGGCGGAGCCAGACCCAGATGCCGCACGTGGTAATCGAGGTCGAAGTCCGGATCGTCCACCCAATAGGGATGATCCAAGCCGAAAGGAACCTCCACCAGGCGACGGCGGAGGGGTTCGACGCGGCCCACCATGGCCCCGAACCGGGCGCGCACGGCCTCGAAGGGATCGAAGTCCGGAGACGGCCGTTCGTAGACGGCCATTCCGTTGACGTGACCGAAGGTGGTCGGTGTCTCGAGGTACAGGAAACTGGCGTCGAGTCCTGCCAACTGCCGCATGGCCACCCCCCGCTTCACCCGGATCCGCTACCCGTACGGTTCAGGCTACCGAGGCCCGTGCCGAGCCGTCGGCCCGGAACTCCGAAGTCACCCGTGTTCCGGGAGCACGGTCGGCAGATTCAGGAGCAGGTTCTCCAGCAGGAGCTTTTCATTGACGTTCACGTTCAGAGCGACGCTGGCATCGCGCAGAGTCTTGACCGCTCGAACGTAGGAGTCCGTGAGATGGTGGGCCGTGGTGTCGGCGGACTGCTTCAGAACATCGGCGTAGACGAGGGTCATGATCCGCAGTCCGGACCGGATCTCGTCGGTGCGATGACGGCGGAGTTCGCGCTTGTGGCGAGCGTCGACCTTGGCCCGACCGAGGCCGCGTTCGCCGAAGAATTTGGCCCGTTCCTCCAATTCGGCGAGTTCCACCAGGTGCTGGGCCTTGTAGGCCTCGAGGGATTCCTCGATGGCTCCGAGGAGGTTCTCGGTGATACTCAGTGCCCGTGATGCCGTCCCGTCCAGTTCGAAGGGGACGCTCGAGAACAGTCGGGATCTCTCCACCAAGGATTCGTCGCGCACCAGGATGCGGGCCCGGCTCAGATCCCCGGCCACGATACGGGCGATGTCCCGGGCTCGTTCGGTGGTGACGCCGGACGCGGTCAATGTGTCCACGACCACTTCATCGGCGATGGGACCGAAGTCGATGCGCACGCACCGCGAGACGATCGTGGAGAAATCTTCGGGGATGTCCTCGGCCAGAAGCACGATCATGTTGTCGGCACCCGGCTCCTCGACGGTCTTCAAAAGTGAAGTCCGCGCCTCATCGGCCAAGAGATGGACCTCGTGAATCACGATGGTGCGAAACCGACCCTCGACCGCCGTTTGCGGAGCCAACTTCACCACCTCGTCTCGCGCCTGGTCGATGCTGATGGATGCCCCTTCGCGTTCGAGCTCGTGTACGTCGACGTGGATCCCGCGCATCACCAGATCGGCGGTGCGCTCACGGGGATCCTCGGAACCTTGCAGTCGGGTGGCGATGAAGGCGCGGGCGGCGATCTCCTTGCCACAACCGGGAGGTCCGACGAAGAGATAGGCCTGCGCCGGCGATGTAGCCAGGGCCCGAAGTTTGACGATGGCATGGTCTTGGCCGACGACTGCGTCGTACACCGATGGCATGGCGATCATGGCAATCCGAGCCGCTCGGTCACCCCGGCTCGGACGACCTCGGCGATCTCGGCCGGCGATCCGCGCCCAT
>JBJTYE010000102.1:0-2500 GCA_046082625.1 Actinomycetota bacterium
CGAAGGATGGACAGAAGGAAGTAGCCCCCGAAAGCGATGGTGGGGAGGGAGATGAACGCGATTGCGATCATCCAGCGACTGGCATCAGACATGGTGCATCCACTGGTTCGGTATTGATTGTCTTCGACGCCGACCCTACGGCGATGAGTTGACAGTGTCAAGCACGTTTCTTACGCTCTCACCCGTGGCGAAAGTTGAGATCTCCAACGTCAACATTCCAGGACGGACGACGAATGTAGATGCCGAAAAGTACGCGGCGATGAAGTCCGCCATCTTGAAGGTGACCCCAAAGAAGGCACCTGGAATCACGGCATCAGAAATGGTGGAAAAGGTGAAGCCGCTCTTGCCGGAGAAGCTCTGGCCACAGGGCGAGAAGGTCGGTTGGTGGCAAAAGACAGTGCAGTTGGACCTCGAGGCCAAGGGCCATCTGAAGCGCGATCCAAAGTCCAAACCGATGAAGTGGTATCGCGTGTAGAGCTACACGCGTTTCAGGTCGGTGACGACTCCCCCGCTGGCTTCGACCTGCTTGTGCGGTTCGATGCCGAACACGTCGTGGGCTCGGCAGCGGCCCACACGACCGTTCACGATCTGGGTCGTACTACAACAAATCCAGATCGACGAACCTCCGAGGATGCGCCTTGTGACCGAAGGGAGGCACGCCACCTTTGGGTTTGGAAACCCACTGGCGCTAGAGCTCAATTTCCAGCTGCTTGGCAATCTTCCTGCAGCGGTTTGACACCGACTTCGCACCACGGGCGTTCAACTTCCGCAATCTCGGAATCAAGTCCTCAAGCAGTGCATCGTCCACTTCTGCGAAGTTCGCTGCCGCCTGCAACCCGTAGTACGTCACAATCTTGCTTGCATCAGTCTCCGACCACTCCATGACAGCGTCATATGCCTTGCGTCTTTCAGCTGGCGTGAATTTCATGTGAACCAACAACTGCGGTACATGCCACCGAACCTCTTGTTGCGTGTAGTTGGAGAGGTTCTTGAGAATCAACTTCTTGAACTCCTCTGTCGTGGCAGGCTCGGAATGCGCCACCTTCATGGCCACGTAACTCGCCCTCATTGCGACTACAGGGTCATCGTCTAGGAACAGATCATAGATCTCTCTTCTCACCGAAACCGAGGTGAGAGCCTTCCTCACGACCTGCTCAGCTTGACCAACGGACGTTCTTGTTCCACGCGATAGCTGGTCTCTGATCGACTTCGCCACGGAGAAATCGTAGTAGGTCAGAGACGGCAACCGTCGAAGTTAGCCGCGCTTTACGTCGGTGACCGCCGCACCGCTGGCACGAACGAGATCATTCGGCACGATCGGAAATACGTCGTTCCACGTTCCCGCTGCAGCCCACACCTCGTCGTACTGCAACAGATCCGGGTCGATGAAGATGCGCAGTTGAGTCGTGTGGCCGAACCGAGGCACGCCACGTGTGGGTTTGGAAACTTTTCACGCAGGCGTCCGAATCCACCAGTTGGTTTATTACTAACAGCACTAGTCTCGGTGACGTGCACATTCCTCCGCAGTTCGTCATGAAAGACGACCAGACTCTTTCCTTCATTCGTTCGGTTGGTGCTGGACATGTGGTGACTTCGGTAGATGGAAACTTCGAGAGCACGTTGCTGCCGTTCACACTCACCACAGATGGTTCAGCTATCACGGTACGCGCCCACATCAGCAAGGCGAATCCACAACATCGCACGATGGATGGAGCCGAATGTTTGCTTATCGTCTCTGGTCCTGATGCGTATGTGAGTCCTGCCAACTATCCGTCGAAGGCAGACGGCGGAAAAGTCGTACCTACTTGGAACTACGCCATCGCACACATCAGAGGCACGATCACAACATTTGACGACCACGACACACTCCTGCACGACGTGTCTGGCCTATCCGATCATCACGAGGTCGGACAGGCCCATCCGTGGTCAGTGGATGATGCGCCGAAGGATTACATCGACAACTTGCTCAAAGGAATCGTCGGTATCGAGATTGCAGTCTCCTCAATCGTGGGCAAGGCCAAGTTGAGTCAGAACCGTCCGGAAACTGATCGCACTACTGTTCGCGATGCTTTCCTTCAAGGCACCCATCGTGAACGCCAAGTCGGCGAGTTGATGAACGACTAACAAAAGTTCTCAAGCTCGCTTGAGGTCGGTGACAACGCCACCAGCGACGCGCACGATGTCTGCTGGTGCCGCACCGAAGTTGTCGTTCCACGTGCCCGCAGCAGCCCACACCTCGTCGTACTGCAACAAATCTGGGTCGACGAAAACACGCAACTGAGTGCTGTGACCGAACGGCGGCACGCCGCCGATGGGATAGCCCGTCGCCTCCCTCACGACATCGGCATCCACCCGAGAGCACTTCAATCCTCCGGCCGCTAGCGCAAGCTTCTTCTCGTCCAGTTGATTGGCTCCACTCACGTAGGCCAGCACCACTTCACCATCCACGGCGAAGATCAAACTCTTGACGATCTGGCCGATCTCCACCCCGATGGCCGCC
>JBJTYE010000103.1:0-6745 GCA_046082625.1 Actinomycetota bacterium
GGTTGATGTACTCGCGCGGGATACGGCCGCCGCTGATCTTGTCCACGAATTCGTAGCCCTTGCCCGGGTTCGGTTCCATGTCGATCTTGACGACGGCGAACTGACCCGAACCACCGGACTGCTTGATGTGGCGGTACTCGACGCTCTCCACCTTCTTGGTGACCGTCTCGCGATAGGCCACCTGCGGCTTGCCGACGGTGGCGTCCACGTTGAACTCGCGCTGCATGCGGTCGACCAGGATTTCCAGGTGCAGCTCGCCCATTCCCGAG
Source organism: Actinomycetota bacterium (assembly GCA_046082625.1). Taxonomy (GTDB): domain Bacteria; phylum Actinomycetota; class Acidimicrobiia; order Acidimicrobiales; family Ilumatobacteraceae; genus Casp-actino8. Next base: position 270 of record JBJTYE010000103.1, read on the forward strand.
ATCACGGTTTGTCCGGTCTCTTCGTCGGTACGCACTCGGAACGTGGGGTCCTCGTCGGACAACGACTTGAGGGCCTTGCCCAACTTGTCCTGGTCGTCCTTGGTCTTGGGCTCGATGGCCACGTGGATCACCGGCTCGGGGAACTCCATCCGCTCCAGGATGATCGGATTGGTGCGATCGCACAGCGTGTCACCGGTGGTGGTGTCCTTGAACCCGAGGCCGGCCACGATGTCCCCGGCCATGGCCACGTCCAGGTCTTCGCGCTGGTTGGCATGCATCAACAGGATGCGGCCGAGACGCTCGCGCTTCTCCTTGGTCGAGTTGTAGACCTCGTCACCCTTGTTGATCTGCCCGGAGTACACCCGGAAGTAGGTCAACTTGCCGAAGGGATCGGCCACGATCTTGAAGGCCAGCGCTGCGAACGGCCCGCTCTCGTCGGCATTGCGCTCGGTGGGCTCGGCGGCCTCGCCGGGCTTGACGCCCTGAGCCGGCGGAATGTCGAGCGGGCTCGGCAGGAAGTCCACCACGGCGTCCAGCATGGGCTGCACGCCCTTGTTCTTGAAGGCCGAACCACACAGAATCGGCACGAAATCGAAAGCCAGGGTTCCCTTGCGGATGGCCCGCTTGATCTCCTCTTCCGACAGATCCTCGCCGCCCAGGTACTTCTCCATCAGAGCGTCGTCGGAGGTGGCGATGGTCTCCAGCAGTTCCTCGCGGTAGGTGTTGGCCTGGTCCACCATGTCGGCGGGGATGTCCACCTCGTCCCACTTGGCGCCCAATTCCTCGTCCCGCCAGATGAGGGCCTTCATCTTCACCAGGTCGACCAGACCGACGAAGGGCTTGGCGCTCTCTGGACCGCCGGCGCCGATGGGCAACTGGATGACCGCCGTCGTCGCCTCGAGGCGATCCTTCACCATCTGCACCGTGCGGTAGAAGTCGGCACCGATGCGGTCCATCTTGTTGATGAAGCACATCCGCGGGACCCGGTACTTGTTGGCCTGACGCCACACCGTCTCGGTCTGGGGCTCCACGCCGGCCACCGAGTCGAAGACCGTCACGGCACCGTCGAGGACGCGCAGGGAGCGCTCCACTTCGATGGTGAAGTCGAAGTGGCCCGGCGTGTCGATGATGTTGATGCGGTGGTTGTTCCAGATGCAGGTGGTCGCAGCCGAGGTGATGGTGATGCCGCGCTCTTGTTCCTGAGCCATGTGGTCCATGGTGGCCGCGCCCTCGTGGACCTCGCCGATCTTGTAGCTCTTGCCGGTGTAGTAGAGGATTCGCTCGGTCGTGGTGGTCTTGCCGGCGTCGATGTGGGCCATGATGCCGATGTTGCGGGTGCGCTCGAGGGGATATTCACGCTTTGCCATGGTTGATTCTTTCAGTCGTGTCGTAGCTGTCGGTCGGGCGTTCTACATGGAGGCACCCGGGTACGCCCACCCGGGTGCTCGATGATCATTCGGATCGGCCGAACTTCCGCTCACCACTTGTAGTGGGCGAAAGCCTTGTTCGATTCAGCCATCTTCTGCGTGTCGTCGCGCTTCTTCATGGCGGCGCCGAGTCCGTTCGACGCATCGAGGAGTTCGTTCGCCAAGCACTGCGCCATGGTCTTTTCGCGGCGAGCCCGGGCGTAGTCCACGACCCAACGGATGGCCAGCGTGTTGGCGCGGCGCGGCTTGACTTCGACCGGCACCTGATAGGTGGCGCCACCGACGCGGCGGCTGCGGACCTCGAGAGGCGGACGAACGTTGTCGATGGCGCGCTTCAGGGTGGCGATGGGCTCGGCACCCGTCTTCTCTTCCACGATCTTGAGGGCGTCGTAGACGATCTTCTCGGCGACGCTCTTCTTGCCGCTCAGCATGACCTTGTTCATCAACTGGGTCACGAGCAACGAGCGATAGACCGGATCCGGACTAAGTTCTCGGCGGGGGGCGGGTCCCTTACGGGGCATGGGTGTTCACCTGTTCCTTTTCGCGGTCACTTGGCGCGCTTCGCGCCGTACCGGCTGCGGGCCTGCTTGCGGTTCTTCACCCCGGCTGCGTCGAGCGCGCCACGGATGATCTTGTAACGGACGCCCGGAAGATCGCGCACACGACCTCCGCGCACGAGCACGATGGAGTGCTCCTGCAAGTTGTGGCCCTCACCAGGAATGTAGGCCGTGATCTCGACACCACTCGACAGACGAACACGAGCGACCTTGCGCAGAGCCGAGTTCGGCTTTTTCGGTGTATTGGTATACACACGAGTGCACACACCACGGCGCTGCGGCGACCCCTTGAGGGCCGGCGTCTTGGTCTTGGTGAATTTCGTGCTGCGGCCCTGGCGGACCAATTGCTGAATTGTGGGCACTCTCTTGACCTCGTTCTTCCGCCCACCTCGCCCGAGGGCGACCGGGATGAGTCTGCGTCGATTTCCTGTCGCCGGAATCGGCGAAAGACCGTTAGATGTTACGAGCGCCCCTCGAACAACGGCAACCCGCCCGGACCGGGAATGCCGGTCCCAGCAGGGATGACGATGTTCCAGATCTCGGGGATCCGGTGCCTGGGAGTCGGATGCCCGGGGATCGGGGTGCTCAGGAGTCGCTGTACTCGGTGCGCAGGCCCTCCCAGCGCTGGCTGAGCACGTCGGACGTGTCCTCGTCATCGCTGTGATAGGTGGCCATGGGCACGTAATCGGGAGCGTCGATACCGAAATCCCGGTACCGCATCATGCCCGTACCAGCGGGAATGAGCTTGCCGATGATGATGTTCTCCTTGAGTCCGTTGAGCGTGTCCCCGCGGCCGTCGATGGCGGCCTCGGTCAGCACCCGGGTGGTCTCCTGGAAGGAGGCGGCCGAGAGCCAGGACTCGGTGGCCAACGAGGCCTTGGTGATACCCATGAGTTCGGGTCGGCCTTCGGCCGGACGCTTCCCGCCCTCCACCATGGTCCGGTTGGTGTCCCGGAAGGTCTTGGCGTCGGTCCGCTCACCCGGCAGGAACTCGGTGTCACCGGTTTCCTGCACGCTCACCCGGCGGGTCATCTGACGCACGATGAGCTCGATGTGCTTGTCGTGGATGGACACTCCCTGGTCGCGGTACACCTTCTGCACCTCTTCCACGATGTAGAGCTGGGTTTCGCGGATGCCCTTGATCTCCATGATCTCCTTCGGATCGAAGGGACCGTCGGTGATGGGCTCACCGGCCGCCACTTCCTGACCGTCGGTGACCGTCGGGCGGCTGCCGGTGGGCAACAGGATGGCGTGTTCCTCGCCGGCGTCGTCGACGATGACCACATTGATGCCCTTGCCCTCGTCCTCGCCGATGCGCACCACGCCACTGGCGCGAGCCAGGCGGGCCGAACCCTTGGGGGTCCGGGCTTCGAACAATTCCACGACGCGGGGCAGACCGCCGGCGATGTCCTTACCGGCCACACCTCCGGTGTGGAAGGTTCGCATGGTCAACTGCGTACCCGGTTCGCCGATGGACTGAGCGGCGATGACTCCCACGGCTTCGCCCAACTCGATGGGCTTGCCGCTGGCCAAGGACCGTCCGTAGCACATGGCGCACACGCCGAGTTCGGCGTCGCAGGTGAGAACCGACCGGACCCTGACCCGATCCACCGACGTATCGTCCCGGAGGCGCTCCACCATCACGTCGTCGACGATGGTGTTGCGAGGCAACACCGTTCCGTCAGAAAGCGTGGTGTCCACGGCCAGAGCTCGACCGTACAACTTGGTCTCCAGGTAGGCGCGGGTCTGGGCAGTATCGGGCTGCACGTTCTCGATCCAGATGCCCAACGTCGTTCCGCAGTCCTCTTCGCGCACGATGAGTTCCTGGGCCACGTCCACCAGACGACGGGTCAGATACCCGGAGTCGGCGGTACGAAGCGCGGTGTCGACCAATCCCTTACGGGCTCCCGGAGTGGCGATGAAGTACTCGAGGGTCTCCAGACCTTCGCGGAAGTTCCGCTTGATCGGTCGGGGGATCATGTCACCGCGGGGGTTGGCCACCAGACCGCGCATACCGGCGATCTGACGCATCTGGGTCATGTTGCCGCGGGCTCCGGAGTCGACCATCACCATGATCGGGTTGAACCGCTGGCTCTTGAACTCGTCCACCATGGCCGACTGGACCTGGGCGGTGGCATCGGTCCAGATGCGGACTTCCTGCTGACGGCGCTCACCGTCGGTGATGATGCCGCGCTTGAACTGGTTCTCGACCTTCTCGGCCTGGGCCTCGAAACCGTCCAGCAGCTCGCGCTTGGCGCTCGGCGTCTTCACGTCCTCGATCGACACGGTGAGGCCGTACTGCGAGGCGTAGCGGTAGCAGATGTCCTTGATCGCATCCAGGGACTCGGCCACCTCGGCGTTGGTGAAGTTGTCGGAGAGACGTTCGACGATCTCTCCCATCTCCTTCTTCTTGATCACGTTCTTGATGTGACCGAAGCGCTCCACGTATTCGCGGGGCAGCGCCTCTTCGAAGAGCAACCGGCCGGGAGTGGTCTCGAAGGACGTGCGGGTCTCACCGGATCCCTCGCGAATGGAGATGGCGGCGTGGATGTCCAGCTTCTTCTCTTCGTAAGCCCGGTAGACCTCCCAGGAGTTCCGGTACACCGACCCGCTCCCCTTGGCGCCCGGGTCGTCCGCTGTGAGGTAGTACGCACCGATGATGAGGTCCTGGGTCGGGGTGACGATGGGCCGTCCGGAGGCCGGCGAGAGGATGTTGTTGGCGCTCAGCATGAGCACCCGGGCCTCGGCCTGGGCTTCTGCCGACAACGGCACGTGCACGGCCATCTGGTCCCCGTCGAAGTCGGCGTTGAAGGCCGTGCAGACGAGCGGATGGATCTGGATGGTCTTGCCCTCGACCAGCACCGGCTCGAAAGCCTGGATGCCGAGACGGTGCAGCGTCGGTGCTCGGTTGAGCAGCACCGGATGCTCGCGGATGACCTCTTCGAGGACGTCCCACACCCGAGGATGGCGACGCTCGACCATGCGCTTGGCGCTCTTGATGTTCTGGGCGTATTCGATGTCGACGAGGCGCTTCATGACGAAGGGCTTGAAGAGTTCGAGGGCCATCAACTTGGGCAGGCCGCACTGGTGCAGCTTGAGGGTCGGACCGGCCACGATGACCGAACGGCCCGAATAGTCGACGCGCTTGCCGAGCAGGTTCTGACGGAACCGGCCCTGCTTGCCCTTCAACATGTCGGACAGCGACTTGAGCGGGCGGTTACCCGGTCCGGTGACCGGACGACCGCGGCGACCGTTGTCGAACAGAGCGTCGACGGCCTCCTGCAACATGCGCTTTTCGTTGTTGACGATGATCTCCGGAGCTCCGAGGCCGAGCAGACGCTCGAGTCGGTTGTTGCGGTTGATCACTCGGCGGTAGAGATCATTCAGGTCGGAGGTGGCGAAACGTCCACCTTCCAGCTGCACCATCGGACGCAGTTCGGGCGGGATGACCGGCACCACGTCCAGAATCATGGCCTTGGGATCGTTGAGCCGGCGTCCGGTCTCGGGATCCCGCTGGTTGAACGAGGCCACGATCTTGAGCCGCTTGATGGCCTTCTGCTTGCGCTGGGCGCTGAGCGGCTTCTTGCCGTCCTTCGGGTCGATGGCTTCGCGCAACTTGCGCTCCTCGTCGTCGAAATCGATGCGATCGATCAGCGACTTGATGGCATCGGCACCGGTGCCGCCTTCGAAGTAGTCCTCGTACCGAGCCCGCAGTTCGCGCCACAGCACCTCGTCTTCGATGATCTGACGGGGATGCAGTCCCTTGAACTCGTCCCAGGAACGCTTCACGAGATCGATCTCGCTCTCGTAGCGCTCGCGGATGGCGGCGATCTCCTTGTCGGCGGAGCGCTGCACGGCCTTGACTTCGGCGTCCTTGGCCCCTTCCTTCTCGAGGCGAGCCGCCTCCTTCTCCAGTTCCTTGAACCGGCGGTCGATCTCGAGATCGCGATCCTTCTCCACGGCCTGCAACTCGGCCAGGTAGTCGGCCTCCAGGCTGGACAGGTCTTCGTGGCGGCGGTCGGCGTCCACCCAGGTCACCAAGTGGGCGGCGAAGTAGATGACCTTCTCCAGCTGCTTGGCCTTGAGCTCTTCCTTGGGCTCGATACCGGCCAGCAGATACGCCAGCCACGAACGGGTCCCGCGCAGGTACCAGATGTGCACCACCGGAGCCGAGAGCTCGATGTGCCCCATGCGCTCACGGCGCACCTTGGAACGGGTGACCTCGACGCCGCACTTCTCGCAGATGATGCCCTTGAAGCGCACGCGCTTGTACTTGCCGCAGTAGCACTCCCAGTCGCGAGTCGGTCCGAAGATCTTCTCGCAGAACAGACCGTCCCGCTCCGGACGCAGAGTCCGGTAGTTGATGGTCTCGGGCTTCTTCACTTCTCCGCTGGACCAGTTGCGGATGTCGTCGGCCGTGGCCAGACCGATCCGCAGTTGGTCGAACATGTTCACATCGAGCATCGTCTCTCGCTCTCTCTTCGAATTCGTC
>JBJTYE010000104.1:0-4364 GCA_046082625.1 Actinomycetota bacterium
TGGTTGTTCTCCTGTCAAGAGGAACTCCGGGCCCAGGGCCTCGAACCCGAGGGGGACGAGGCCGAGAAATCGTTGTATTGGCGCGGCATCGGCTGGGATCATGCTCGGGAGAATTTCTCTGACCTGCCCCTGGTGATCGCCGCCCGGGTCGGTCGACAATGGGATCTGTTCCGTCCGTGGCAGAACACCGAGTTCGCCCCCATCGAGGGGCGCAACAAGGACGCCGCCCGGATCGGATTGGTCATGTACTACGCCATGCTTCCGGCGGCGGCCCTCGGTCTGCGGAATCTCCGTCGCCACGGTCGACGGCTCCTGCCACTGGTTTCCATGGCCGTCATGGTGACCCTCACCGCCGCCTACGCCTACGGCACGACGAGATTCCGGGTCCCGGCCGAACCGGTGCTGTGCGTCCTGGCCGCCCTTGGTCTGGTTCCGCTCCTCCAGCGACTCCGCCGACGATGGGCATCGGATGATCGACATCGGGACCAAGAACCGGCGCGAAGTTTCGTTCTCGGTGACCGACGTGCCGAGGCTTCGGTCCGGGAGCGACGTCGGACCGTGGTCACCTGGCTCGTCGTGTTCGGCTCGGTGATGCTCGCACTGCCGGCCTCCTTTCGAGCCGTTGGTTCGAGCATGGAGGAAGGCTTCATGCTGGTCTTCCCCGAGATGGTCATGAACGGGGCCGTCCCCAATGTCGACTTCCTCCATCTGTACGGTCCGGGTTCGTTGTACGCCCTGGCCGGCTGGTTCCACGTGGTGGGTACGTCCATCGGTGCCGAACGCCTCTTCGGCCTGATGCAACACCTCGGCGTGGTATCCGCGCTCGTGGTTCTCGCTCGTCCCTGGGGTCGCAAAGCGGCGGCGGCGGTGGGTGTGGTGGGAACGATCTTCGTTCTGTCGCCCATCGGTTTGCAGGCCCTGGCCTGGCCCGGCGCCTTGGCTCTCGGTCTGTGGTCCGTCGTCTGCGCACTACGGGCACGGCAGTCCGGCAACGACTGGCGCTGGTGGTGCACCTCGGGTGTGCTCGCCGGTCTGGCACTCACGTTCCGTCCCGACGTGGTTCTGGCTCTCGGGCTCGCCCTGACGACGGTGGTGTGGAGGCAGCGCCGGTCGTGGGCCGTCTTCGCTGGTGGCGCTTTCGTCGGAGCCCTCCCCATGTGGGTGCATCTGGGTCGGGCCGGATTTCGCGCCACGTGGGAGGGCATGGTCATGGACCCGGTGGTCCGCTTGCGCGGCGGACGGGAACTGCCGCGGCCACCCAGTTGGGACCGTCTCGACGGTGCACTCCAGGTGATCAGTGAGAAGTTCGGACCTTGGTGGTCGCTCCCTCACCTCTCGGCGTCCCAGCAGTTGTTCATCTGGTTCTTCGCCCTTCCCGCAGTGGCCATGACTCTGGTGGCCGTGGCCGTGCGCGTCGACCGCTCACGGCGCGAACGATTGGTCCTGTCGAGTTCGGCCCTCTTCGGGGTGGGACTTCTCCCTCAAGCTCTGCAACGCCCGGACAGTGCGCACTTCCTCTGGGTCGCCTGCGTGTCCTGGCCGCTGGCGGTGATCGGCATCGTCGAGATCGTCCGACACCGCAGACCGCGCAGTCATCCGGAAATGCGTCTGGCGGTGGGCTTGGCCTCCGTGGTGGCTCTGATGATGGTCGTAGCCCCCTTCTACACGGTGCGGACCTATGCCGACCTGGCGGTGCGCAGCCTCACAGGAGACGTATCGGTCCGCACGGTGACGCGGGGAGATCGCTCCTTCTACTTGGGCGACGAGCGACCTTGGCGCGCTTCGCTGGAGGTGGTGGACACCCTCGACCGACTCGCCGCACCAGGTGACCGACTCTTCGTCGGACCGGTGGATCTCCGTCAAACCGCCTACAGCGACGTGTTCTTCTACCATCTCTTTCCCGAACTGGTGCCAGCCACCTATTTCATCGAGATGGATCCCGGTCTGGCCAACAGTGCTTCATCGAGGTTGGCCGACGATGTGGCATCTGCCGACTGGCTGATCCTGACCCGCTTCTGGAGCGGCTGGATCGAACCCAACGACTCGATCGTCTTCGGATCCGATGCTCCCAATCGCGTGGTCGAGGAACGGTTCTGCCTCCGACGCTCGATTCAATTCGATCTGGTGCGTCTCTATCAGCGATGTTCCCGAGGCGACGGGATCGGACCCTACGATCCGCCCTATCGACCCGAGTACGACTACGCGGTCGAGGTACTGGTTCCCGTTCCGCCCCGTCCCGACGGATCCTGCACTCCCACGTGTTGGGGACGACCGTCCGATACAGGTGTCGAAATCGGCATCGACACCTCGGTCATTCAGAACGAGGGCCCCTGACGGTCCTACCCGAGCGGGAGTCGGCGCCAGACCGCGGTCGGCAGATGCCGGAGAACCATGAACACCCAGCGGAGGATGCCGGGCGCCCAGACGATGCGCCTTCCGGCTCGCAGGGCCTTGACCGTGGCCGTGGCCACGGCCTCGGGAGTGGTGGCGAAGGGTGCGGCCGGCCGTCCGGCGGTCATGGTCGAGTGCACGAAACCCGGTCGAACGATCAGAACACGGCAGGGCGTGTCGGCGAGCGCATCGGAGAGACCTTGAGCGAAGGCATCCAACCCGGCCTTGGTGGCGCCGTACACGAAGTTGGCTTTGCGCACCCGCTCACCCGCCACGCTCGACAACACCACCAATTGGCCGTGACCCTGGGACCGGAACACCTTCGTCGCCGCTAGGCACGCCGACATGGCTCCCCCGAAGTTCACGGCGGCGACGTCGGCGGCGAGTGCAGGCTTGTCGTCGAACTCGTCCTGCTCGCCGAGAACTCCGAAAGCCACGATGACCACATCGATGTCGCCGATACGGCGCACGACGTCGGAAAGGATCGCCTCATGGGTCTCGGGCTCACGGGCGTCGAAGGGGACCTCGGTGACTTCGACGTGGGACGCGCCGAGATCCGGCACCGGCGCACCCGATCGGCCGGCCAGCACGACGTTGGTGGTGGTGGCGGAGATCAACTCCTTGACGATGGCCACCCCGATATCGCTGCGTCCTCCGAGCAACACAATCGTTTGCGGTTGCCTCAGGGCATTATCCATGTTCGTTCGTCCTTTCCACGAGGCCCAGCCGGCGGGCTTGGTCACTGCACCAACGTCCGGTGGGATCGAGGCGCCGTTGCACTTCTTGCCACTCACCGAGTCGGGGGTACCCCCGTCTCATGGTGGCCGCGGTCATGTGCGCGTCCTTGGCCAGATAATGACGGCCGCCGACTGCGAGGACGCGCTCGTCGAGATCGCGCAGCACCTCGATCAGTCCGTCGGCTCCGGCCGATACGTCCACGGTGAGAGTCCAGTCCGGCATCGGAAAGCTGAGTGGTCCAGGATTTGCCGGCCCGAAACGTTTCAGCACCACCAAAGGGCTGGCGATCTGGGCGATGGCCAATCTCTCCACGATCTTCCGCAGAGTGTCGTCGGCATCGAAAGGAACCACGAACTGATACTGCAGGAAGCCGCGTGAGCCGTAGAGCCGATTCCAGTGTCCGACGGCGTCCAAGGGATGGAAGAACGCCGGGATCGATTTCAGTTCGCCGTCTCGGCGTCGCGGCGCCTTGCGGTACCAGACCTCGGAGAAGAGACGGGACGTCAATGGATTGACGAAACCTGGGTTCGGCACGAGCGGAGGAATCGACACGAGGTGACGCGGGTGATAGCGCAGTGGCTCGGCCCGAGATCCCGGATCCAGGTCGTCGAGACGGGCGTGATCCCCCCGCCAGAGCACACTGCGACCGAGGCTCGCCCCGGTGGCCAAGAGGTCGGTCCAGGCCACCGAGTACCGGTACTTCTCGTCGTCCTCGGACATGGCGGCCATGAGTTCGTCGATATCGCGACATCGGCGAGTGGACACCAGGCACGAACTGGTTTGGATCGGGAGCACCCTGAAGCGGGCGCGCAGAATGATGCCGGTGAGACCCATTCCGCCCACCGTCGCCCAGAAGACCTCGGGTTCCCGATCCGGCCCGACGGTCCGTACCGATCCGTCGGCGAGCAGAAGGTCGATCTCGCAGACGTGATTGCCGAAACTTCCTTCGAGATGGTGGTTCTTGCCATGGATGTCGCTGGCGATGGCGCCCCCGACGGTCACGAAACGTGTACCCGGTGTCACCGGCATGCATGATTTAGTTGAGGCCGCCTGTGACGCAGGTATGCGCACCCTGCAGCAAGATCAAATCATCAAAGCATTTCAAGGCCACCTCGACATCGATGAGGTGCGCGGAAAAGTGTGACGACCTAAAGCCACCGCAACGCTGCATAGTTGAAAGAAATATGCAGCGTGTTGTCCACAATAATGAGCAGCCAGGTTGAAAGCCAAACTGG
>JBJTYE010000105.1:0-5689 GCA_046082625.1 Actinomycetota bacterium
CTCTTCACCGCCTGGGGGCCGTCACTGGTGCAAGGAGCCACGGTGGCGCTGCGCCGCAAGTTCTCGGCCTCGGAATTCCTCCCCGATGTCCGGCGCTACGGGGCCACGTACTTCAATTACGTGGGTAAGCCCTTGGCCTACGTGTTGGCCACGCCGGAGCGACCCGACGATGCCGACAACCCCTTGGTGCGCGGCTACGGCAACGAAGGATCCGAAAGCGATCTCGCCGAATTCCAGCGGCGGTTCGGCTGTCGCCTGCAGGATGGTTACGGTCAGACCGAAACCGGGGCCAGCATCGTGCGCATTCCCGGTATGCCCGCCGGCGCTCTCGGCGTGGCCGCCCAGGACACCATCACCATTCTCGATCCCAATACTGGCGAACCGTGCCCGCCGGCCGAATTCTCCGCCGATGGGCAATTGCTGAACGCCGAAGCCGCCATCGGCGAGATCGTCAACAAGGGTGGTGGCACCTTCGAGGGCTATTGGAACAACGATGAAGCCAACCGGGAACGCATCCGTGACGGTGCTTACTGGACCGGCGACCTCGGCTACCGCGACGCTCAGGGCTTCTTCTATTTCGCCGGCCGCAGTGCCGATTGGCTGCGTGTCGACGGTGAGAATTTCGCCGGGGCGCCCATCGAGCGCATCATCATGCGCCACCCCGCTGTCATCCTGGCCGCCGTCTACGGCGTTCCCGATCCGGTGGTGGGGGACCGCGTCATGGCGGCCGTGCAATTGCGTCCCGATGCGACGTTCGACATCGACGAGTTCGTGGCGTTCCTCACGGGGCAGAGCGATCTCGGTCCGAAGTGGATTCCCACCTTCGTGCAAGTGGTTGACGATCTGCCGATGACCCAGACCAACAAGATCCTGAAACGAGATCTCGTGAAGCGGCGCTGGCACGATGTGGAGAACGGTGCCGCCACTCGTCTGTGGTGGCGTCCCGGTCGGGAGGAGTCGTTCCGAGTGTTCACCGCGGATGATGCTGCGGCATTGCGGGAACAGTTCCGGGCCGGGGGCCGCGAGAACCTGCTGGCGCTCTAGTCGGGGTGTCTCACGTCGTCGCCTTGGCGACGTGGTGTCTCATGTCGTCGCCTTGGCGACGACCGGCATCACGGCACCAACGCCACTTTGCCCGCCACCTTGCGGTTTTCCAGATCGTGCAATGCTCGGGCCGCCTGTTCCAGCGGATACGTCTCCGGTTCCACTGGATGCAACTTCCCCTGTCCGATCAGATCCAACACCTGGGTGAGCATGCGGTCGTTGAGTCCCGGGTTCTTGCCGGCCCAGCCGCCCCAGTCCACCCCCACCACGCGTCGATTGCGCAACAAGATCTGATTCGCCGGCAGCTGCGGAATCCCGGCCACGAATCCGATCACCAGATATTGGCCGTCATCGGTGAGGGCCCGTAGGCAGGTTTCGCCGAGCGCGCCGCCGACCGGATCGTAGAGACAGTGCACGCCGCCGCCGGAAATCTTCTTGGCCTCTTCTTTCACCTCGTTGGCATCCGCCGTCGAATCGAGCACCGCCACCGCGCCTCGCGAAGCCGCCAGCTCGCGCTTCTCGGCCGTCGAGGCTGCGGCGATCACCTGCAAACCGAGAGCGTGTCCCACGTCCACGGCCGCCAGTCCCACGCCACTGCCGGCGCCGAGCACCAACAGCCACTGGCCGGCCTGCACGTGGGCGCGTTCCACCAGTGCGAACCAGGAGGTGAGATAACTCTGCGTGAAGGTGGCCGCTTGGCCGTCGGTGAGAGTGTCCGGCAGCGGGATCACCCGCTTGGCTGCCGCCACGGCTTCGGAGGCGAAACCTCCGAGCCCCACGTTGGCGAACACTCGGGTGCCGAGGGCCAGACCCTCCACGTCGGGAGCCATCTCGGTGATGGTGCCCACCACTTCCATCCCGGGCACGAACGGGGTCGGCGGTTTGATCTGGTACTTGCCCTGCACGAAGAGGGCGTCCACGTAGTTCACTCCACAGGCGGTGACGGCGATGCGCACCGTGCCCGGAAACAGGTCCGCCGACGGGGTCTCCTGGATCTCGAGAGCATCGATGGGTCCGAACTGGCGGCAGACGATGGAACGCATGGTGGAACCGTAGCGATCGGGGACGCGTGATCGCCATCTGACACACTGGAGACGAGGAGGGGTCATGGGAACCATCTGTGTCACCGGAAGTGCATCGGGGATAGGAGCGGCGACAGCCGAACGTCTGCGGCGCGCCGGCCATCGGGTCATCGGCGTGGATCTGCGCGATGCCGAGGTCACCGGGGATCTCTCGAAATCCGAGGACCGGTCGCGCATCGTGGCCGAGGTCCTGGCCGCTTGTGACGGTGTGTTGGACGGACTGGTGCCCTGTGCCGGGGTCAGCACCCCGGTCCCCGATGAGTTGGTGGTGCGGATCAATTTCTACGGCACCCTCGCCATCGTGAACGGTTTGCGACCGGCACTGGCCAAGGGCACCGATCCGGCAGTGGTGATGATCTCGTCGAACTCCACCACCATGACCCCGGGTCTGAAAGTCGAGGACGCCGAGGTCTATCTCACCGCCGATGAGGAGACCGCCGTCGCGCACTTCGCCAACGGCACCTTCACCGCCTATCCGGCCGGCAAGTTGGCCATCGCCTTCTGGGTGCGTCAGCAGTCGGCCGACTGGATGACGTCCGGCATCCGGTTGAACGCCGTGGCCCCGGGAGTCATCGACACCCACATGACCCGGCCCCTGCTCGACATCCCGGGGGTGAAGGAATCGCTCTCGCACATTCCCATCCCGGTGGGCCGCTGGGGCCAGGCCGACGAAGTGGCGGCGGCCATCACGTTCTTGGTGTCACCCGACGCCTCCTACATCGTCGGCCAGACCCTCTTCGTGGACGGCGGCACCGACGCCCTTCTGCAACCCTTCGCCCATCCGCATCCCCTGCCCGGTTCATGACGTCATTGCGCGACACCGATCCGCTGGCCTATCTGGTGGCCTGTGAGGAGATTCGTCAACTCGCCAGCCGCTACGCCCATTACTACGGAGCCCGGGACACCGAGCGCCTCGCCGCGCTGTTCGTCCCCGATATCAAGGTCACCCGCGAGACATCGGGTCGGGCGGCACTCCGGGAGAGCTTCGACACCCAGATGGTGTCGCTCGGCCGGGTCATTCTGCAGGTGAGCAATCATCTGATCGACGTGGCCGACGCCGACAATGCCACCGGCGTGGTGGCCTGTCGCGGGGAGATCGAAGATGCCGCCGGCGACTGGATCATCCATCAGATCCAGTACCACGACACGTATCGACGGGTCGAGGGTGCCTGGTGCTTCGTCAAGCGGAAACACCTGCTCTGGTACGGGCACACCATGCCCGATGCTCCCGTGGGTTTGCCCGATGCCAATTGGCCGGCTCATCAGGTGGGCAAGGGCGAACTGCCCGAATGTCTCGAGTCCTGGCGGCGCTGGACCGACGACCACCGGTGATCTCGTCGGCTCGGCCGATGAGATCACAATCCGGTGAGCAGATGCTGGCGGGAGTTCTCGGCGAAGAGTGCTTCGAGAGCTGATTTGTCGGCCACCGACATGGGTCGCAGACCATCGGCGCGCTCGGGTCGCCAGTGGACGACGTCGTCGGTCTGCCATTTGGTCAGGCGCAACGGCGGCTTGTGCACCTTGTTGTTGGCCGTCAATGTCATTGACGGGATCAACCTCACGAGACGGGGACTCCATTTGGTGCCGAGATCGCGTTGTTCGGCCAGGAACCGATCGAAGTCGGCCGGATCGAAGGGGGCTCCCTCTTGCATCTCGATGGCCGCCATCACCATGTCGCCGGTGACCGGATCGGGGACCGGATACACCGCCACCATGATCACCCCCGGATAGCGGGAGATGATGTTCTCGACCGGAGCCGCGGCGAAGTTCTCGCTGTCCACGCGTAGCCAATCGGCGCTGCGCCCGGCGAAGTAGAAGAACCCGTCGGCGTCGCGGAAGCCCAGATCGCCCGTCCAGTACCAGCCGTTGCGGATGCGATCCGACGACGCATCAGGATTGTTGTAGTAGCCCTCGAAGGTGGCCGATCCGCCGGTGTGCACGATCTCGCCGATGCACTCGGGATTGGTGATGCCGCTATGGGCATCGAAGACCACACGCGGACATTCGGTCAGGGTGGACGGGTTCATGATGGCCACTTGACCGGCCATGTCCGGCCGTTCGCGACCGAGTGCGGTCTCCGGGGTGTCCGGAGTGCGGATGATGGCCACCACGCTCTCGCTCGATCCGTAGCCCTCCACCAGATCGCAGCCGAACCGGTCCCGGAACCGCTGACGATCGAGCGCGCTGGCCTCGGTGCCGAAACCGAGTCTGAGTTCGTGGTCCCGGTCGTTCTCCGTTGGCGGTTGGCCGAGCACGTAGGCGATGGTGCGGCCCACATAGGTGAAGTACGTGCAGCCGTGGCGCCGGACGTCGTCCAGGAAGTTGCTGGCCGAGAACTTGCGGCGCAGCACCACTTCGGCCCCGACGGCGAGCGCTGGACCCCAGCAGGCCATGAGAGCGTTGCCGTGGAAGAGGGGCATGGGGCAGTAGCACACTTCCTCGCGGGTGACTCCGTAGAGCTGACCGGCCCGCACCGCCGTCATGGCCATGCGTTCGTTGGTCACCACCACGGCCTTCGGGGCACTCGTGGATCCCGAGGTGAACAACAAGAACAGATTCGATCCGCCGATGGGATCGCTGGTCGGCACCGGCGTGCCGGCGAGCGCATCCAAGAGAGCCAGGTGCTCGGGGGTGGTGATGTCGACGACACGTTCTGCCGGTACCCCGAGATCGAGTCCATCGAACACGTGCATGCTCTGGGCGTCCGAGACGATCATCTGACAGTCGGTGTGGCGCACATCGCGGGCCAACTCTTCGCCCCGGCGGGTGGGGTTGATGCCCACGATGCACGATCCGGTGAGAGCAGCGGCCCCGATCCAGAACAGATAGTCCGGCGTGTTCTCCATCAACACGCCCACGTGCTTGGGTCGCGTCGGATCCAGCGTGGTTTTCAAGATGGCGGCCCGGCGGGCCGACTCGGCCACCACGTCGTTCCAGGAATACGTGCGGCCCTCGAAGGTGTAGCCCGGATGGTCGTCGCCGATGCGGGCGCGCAGGAGATGGGCGACGGTACTCATGCAGATATCACGGTCGCGTCACGGCACGATGCGCGGCGGCAGCGGATGGCGATAGAGAGCCGCGGCGTTCTCACAGCAGAACTTGCGCAGCAGATCATCGGACAGATGACCCCAGGCACCCTTGATCACTTCTTGGGTGTCGGGCCAGGTGCTGTCGCCGTGGGGATAGTCCACTTCCACCATGATGTGGTCATCGCCGATGACCTCGTGCAGATCGATGGTGGAGGGGTCGTCGATGGTGCAGAACCAGAAGTTGCGTCGCAACACCTCGGCGGGACGCAAGTCCCAGCCGGCCCCGTAACCACTGCGGTCGACGACGTTCTCGAGACGATCGAGCAGCATCGGCACCCAACCGATACCTCCCTCGCTCATGGCGATCTTCAGACCCGGGTAGCGATAGGCGTAGCCGCTCCACAGCCATTCGGCGCACGCGGTGAGCGAGAGTTGGCCGAACAGAGTCGCCCCCATTTGCAGGGCCGGCGCGTCGGAGGGCATGGCGTACATGCCCGACGACCCGACGTGCAACGACACCACGGTGTCGGTCTC
>JBJTYE010000106.1:0-2512 GCA_046082625.1 Actinomycetota bacterium
GGCCGGGATCGACTTGCCGGTGCCGCGGGGGTCCCATCCGACGATGTCGAAGGATTGGACCAGGGCATCGTCGTAGACCCGGGTGGCCGATTCGGCGAGATAGGCGCCGCCGAATCCGGGACCGCCGGGATTCACCAGCAGAGCGCCGATGCGCTTGTCCTCATTGGTGGCCGAGTGGCGCACGATGTACAGCGAGGTCTCGGCGGAGGCGGGATCGGAGTAATCGAGGGGCACGTCGACGAATCCGCATTCGAGGTTCTCCCCGCATCCTTCCCAGAAGATGGTGGGCGTGGGGAACTTGTCGGTGTCGAACGGATCGACCGGCTCGCCAGGATCGGTGGAATCGGCCACCGTGGTGGTCGCGGCGACGGTCGAAGTCGACGTATCGGGCTCGGCGTCCCCCGAACTGCAGGACACCACGAGGACCGACGCGGCGATCAGCGCACACCAGCGACGAGTCATCGACTCAGCGTAATGCTGGCGTGGGAAAAGGACCGTGCATCCAGCCCTCGGTAGCCTGACCCGATGCGCATGGGACCTCACATGATGATGCCGGGTGACGCGGCAGCGGTGAGGGGGCGGCGACTGGAACGCTCCGCCCTGCGTCGGGTGTGGTCGTTCGCTCGGCCGTATCGCACCAGCATCACTGGATTCCTGATGTCCATTCTGCTGGCGGCTTTGTTGGCCCTGGTTCCCCCGTTCGTCTTCCGCGCCATCATCGACGACGCCATCCCGGACGGGAATCGATCGCTCATCTGGTGGCTGGCGTCACTGGCCATCGGTGCCGCCATCTTCGATGCGGTGTTGGCGATCGCCCAGAGATGGTTCTCCTCCCGGATCGGCGAAGGTCTGATCTACGACCTGCGCGTGGCTCTCTTCGACAAGGTGCAGCAGATGCCGGTGGCCTTCTTCACCCGCACCCAGACCGGATCACTCATCAGCCGTCTGAACAACGACGTGGTGGGGGCCCAATCGGCGGTGACCTCCACGTTGGGCAGTGTGGTGAGCAACGTAGTGGTGCTGGTGACCACCTTGGCGGCCATGTTGGCCCTCGAATGGCGGCTCACCATGTTGTCGTTGGTGGTGCTACCGGTCTTCATCATCCCGGCCAAACGGGTGGGACAGCGCCTGCAGGACATCGCCCGCGAGCAGATGACCTTGAACGCCCAGATGAACACCCAGATGACCGAACGGTTCAACGTGGCCGGGGCCCTGCTGGTGAAATTGTTCGGCCGTCACGGGGGCGAGGTGGACGCCTTCTCGGGTCGGGCGGCGCGGGTGCGCGACATCGGCATTCGCTCGGCTCTGTACGGTCGAGTCTTCTTCGTGGCTCTCGGTCTGGTGGGCGCACTCGGAGCGGTGGCGGTGTACGGCATCGGTGCCCAACTGGTGGTGTCGGGCAACATCACCTCGGGAACCCTGGTGGCCATGGCCACGCTGGTGGCGCGGGTGTACCAGCCGCTCACCGGACTCACCAATGCCCGCGTCGACCTGCTCACGTCGTTCGTCAGCTTCGAACGAGTCTTCGAAGTACTCGATGCACCGGTGGCCATCGTCGATCGCCCGGGCGCTGTGGACCTGATCGCACCTCGGGGTCGCATCGAATTCGATCACGTGACCTTCAGGTATCCGGCGGCGGCCACGGTGTCGGTGGCATCCCTCGAAATGCCCGGTGCACCTCTCGGTGATCCCGATGTCGACGTGCTGCGCGATCTCACCTTGACCGTCGAACCCGGTGAGACGGTGGCCATCGTCGGAGCATCGGGATCCGGCAAGAGCACCATGGCCTCCCTCGTGCCGCGGCTCTACGACGTGACCGCAGGCGCGGTGCGCGTCGACGGACACGACGTGCGCGATCTCACCGGTTCGTCGTTGCGAGCGGCCATCGGCGTGGTCTCCCAGGATCCGCACTTGTTCCACGAGAGCATGGAATCGAATCTTCGCTACGCCAAACCCGACGCCACCACCGACGAGATCGTGGCCGCCTGTCGGGCGGCGCGCATCCACGACACCATCGTCGCTCTTCCCGATGGGTACGCCACGGTGGTGGGCGAGCGGGGCTACCGGCTTTCCGGCGGCGAGAAGCAGCGGTTGGCCATCGCCCGCCTGCTCCTCAAGAACCCGGCGGTGATGATTCTCGATGAAGCCACCAGCCACCTCGACAACGAGAACGAGGCTCTGGTGCAGGACGCTCTCGACGACGCGCTCCGGGGTCGGACCGCTCTCGTCATCGCCCATCGGTTGTCCACCATTCGCGATGCCCACCGCATCGTAGTGCTCGATCAGGGTCGTATCGTCGAAGAGGGGACTCACGACGAGCTCATGGCCCGCAACGGGGCCTACGCCCGACAGGTTCAGGCCGGAGAAATCCAGACCGAACCGGTCTGAGTCGGCCGTCGTCGAATCAGCGCGGTGACGGCTGGGCGCCGCGAATCAGCGAGCCGGTCAAGGCGCCGGTGTGCTCGCCGTTCTCGAAGGAGACCGCGCCGTTCTTGATCGTGAAGTGATAGCC
>JBJTYE010000107.1:0-20739 GCA_046082625.1 Actinomycetota bacterium
TGCGCCGCACGCTTTGCGGTCGGGTGACGTCATCACCGTCGGTCTGTACTCCATCACGTTCGAGGATCGCTGAACTCGACGATGGGATCCAGTTCGATGTTTCCTGGCCGGGTGACGCCGTGACCGACCAACTCCTCGGCCTGCTCCGAATCGCACTGTTGGTGACCTTGTACATCTTCTTCGCCCGGGTGCTGTGGGCGGTCTGGGTCGAGGTGCGCGTCCCTGCAACTCCCCGACCAGCCATCACACCGACACCGCGATCCTCGACGTCGGCCACCGGTGCCATTGCTCGGCTCCCCCGGGCGTTCCGAGTGGCTCGGATGCGTATCGTCTCCCCGGTGACCATGAAGAATCTCACCTTCAAGGTCAACGACAATCCATTCAGCATCGGACGTCTCGAGGAGAACAACCTCTGTCTCAGCGACGACACCTACGTCAGTTCGCGTCACGCACGTCTTTATCGCCAGGACGGATATCTGGTGGTGGAGGATCTCGGATCCACCAACGGCACCTTCGTCAACAAGGACCGCGTGAGTGGTGCGACGCAATTGCGCATCGGAGACCGGGTGCAGATCGGTGGCGTGGTTCTGGAGGCCGAGAAGTCATGATCCGGCTCTCCCATGGTGCCTGCACGCACGTCGGACAGGTGCGACGCGACAACGAAGACGCCTTCGTGGCCATCGACGGTCTGTACGTGGTGGCCGACGGGATGGGCGGCCACTCCGCCGGCGAGGTGGCCAGTGCGTTGACCGTGACCACCATCAAGGACGCCTACACGGCCACGGTTCCGGGACGCGTCGGGAACGGTCACGGTGATCCCGTGAAGCACGGTCTCACGACCCCCGAACAGGTGGCCGAAGCCGTGGCCCTCGCCAACACGGCGGTCTTCGTCGAGGCACTCGACGATTCGGCGAAGTCCGGAATGGGGACCACCCTCACCGGTCTGGTGGTCACCGATCCCGAACGACATCAGATCGTCGTGGCCAACGTCGGTGACAGTCGGACGTATCTGTGGCGAGGCGGTGAACTGCACCAGGTCACCAAGGACCATTCCCACGTCCAGACCCTGGTGGACCGAGGTGCCATCAGCAAAGCCGAGGCCCGGGTCCACTACCAACGCAACATCGTGCTGCGAGCCATCGGCATCGAAGCCGAAGTCGAGGTCGATCTCTTCCCCATGACGGTGGAGAACGGAGATCGTTTCGTTCTCTGCAGTGACGGACTGGTGGACGAGGCCGATGACGACGAGATCGTGAACGAGATCCGATTGGGTGCCGACCCCCAGGAGTTGGCCGAACGCCTGGTGCAACTGGCCAATGACAATGGCGGCCGGGACAACGTCACGGTCATCGTCGTGGACGTCGACGTGACACCGACCCCGGAAGACACGGTGCCACGTGTCGAGACCACGACTGCGGGAGCCACCTCGCCCGCCGCCCAGGATGCACTCGCCACCCCGTCGGACCCGGGACGCTCTCCCTCCCGTGGT
Organism: Actinomycetota bacterium; assembly: GCA_046082625.1. Classification (GTDB taxonomy): domain Bacteria; phylum Actinomycetota; class Acidimicrobiia; order Acidimicrobiales; family Ilumatobacteraceae; genus Casp-actino8. The sequence continues at coordinate 1,490 of JBJTYE010000107.1, forward strand.
CGTGGTCCAGGATTCGTGACCGCTCTCGGCGCGGTGGCACTGGTGGCCACGGTGGTCGTGGGCATCATCTCAGCACTGTGATCGCGACATTCGAATCCCGCCAAGTGAACACGACGTGTGAGCACGAAACGGTGACCACGACATCACGACATCCATGACCAGCGTCCTGAGTCCGGTCGCCGCTCGACGGCGAGCAACCGAATTCCGTCTGGTGCTCTTCGCTGGCATCATCACCGCCTGCGCCTACACCTTGGCCTCCCTGGGTCAGAACTCGGTCATTCCGCCGCGCATCCTTCCCTTCCTGGCGGTCCTGCTGCTCGTTCTCATGTCGGCCCACGTGGCCGTGCGCTGGCTGGCCGTGGGCGCCGACTCCATCTTGTTGCCGCTCGCCACCTTGCTGAACGGGCTGGGTTACGTGATGATCGCCCGACTTTCGGAGCGGCTGGCCGGACTGCAGACCACCTGGACCTTCATCGGCGTGGCGGCCTTCGTCGGCGTGCTCTTCATGGTGCAACGGGTCAACGACTTGTCCCGGTATTCCTGGACCTTCTTCGCCCTCGGTGCCGGACTACTGGTGCTGCCCATGGTTCCCGGATTGGGCTTCTCGGCCGGTGGAGCTCGCATCTGGGTGAGCATCGGTCCCATCAACTTCCAACCGGGAGAATTCGCCAAGGTGGCACTGGCTCTCTTCTTCGCCAGTTATCTGGCCGACACCCGTGAACTCCTGGCCACCGGGACCCGCACCATCGGGCGTTTCACCTATCCCGAACCCCGCCACCTGATGCCGTTGCTCGGAGCCTGGAGCTTCTCGGTGGTGATCATGGTCGGACAACGTGATCTCGGTTCGAGTCTGCTCTTCTTCACCTTGTTCGTGGTGATGGTCTGGGTCGCCACCGAGCGGACCGACTTCCTGGTCATTGGACTGGGCCTCTTCGCATCGGCCGCCGTCACGGCATACTTCCTCTTCGATCACGTCCAGACGCGAGTGGCCATCTGGCTGGATCCATGGAGCAGATATCAGGGCAAGGGATACCAGATCGCCCAGAGCATCTTCGCCCTCGGCAGCGGAGGTGTCGGCGGCACCGGTCTCGGACTCGGCGACCCGACCCGTATTCCCGAAGCCAAGAACGACTTCATCTTCGCCGCCATCGGTGAGGAACTGGGATTGTTCGGGGCGACCGCCGTCCTACTCGCCTACCTCTTGATGATCGGTGCCGGATACCGCACGGCCATGCGCACCGATCGGCCGTTCGAGAAACTGCTGGCGGTCGGCCTCACCACCATCATGGGTGTCCAGGCCTTCATCATCATCGGTGGAGTCATCCGCGTCGTGCCGCTCACTGGTATCACCCTGCCATTCGTGAGTTACGGCGGATCCAGCCTGGTCGCCAACTACGTCATCCTGGCCTTGTTGATGCGGGTGAGCGACAGTTCGGCCCGCCGACTCGGAGAGATTCCGGACAAGGCCACCTTCGGCGAGAAGATCGCCACCCGCCGCGCCTTGCGTCGGGCCGCCCGCCAGTATCGATCGGGGCAACCGACCGAGGGTTCGCTGTCATGAATCAACGCATCCGTCGACTCACCGTGGTGCTGCTGGCTCTCTACGCCGTGCTCTTCGTGCAGTTGAACGTCATCCAAGTGGGCCGGAAGACCTCACTCGATGCCGACAGTCGCAACACCCGTCAGACCGTTCGCGACTTCAATGATCCGCGTGGCGACATCCGCACCAGCGATGGGCAGGTCATCGCCACCTCGGTACGCACCGAGGGCGACGACCAATTCGACTGGCAGCGGGTCTATCCCTTCGGTGATCTGTACTCCCACATCACCGGATACTTCACCTTCGGTTACGGCGCCACCCAGGTGGAGCGGGTGCGCAACGATGTCCTCGCCGGTCGCACGGTCGAACAGCAGATCAAAGGAATCGGCGCTCTCTTCTCCGGAGGTGACACCTCGGGTTCGGTGGAGGTCACCATCGACTCCCGCATTCAGGAAGCCGCCCGCTCCGCACTCGGTGAACGCGAAGGATCGGTGGTGGTGGTGGATCCCTCCACGGGTGCGGTGAAGGCCCTGTGGAGTTGGCCGAGCTACGACACCAACATCGTGGCCGTCCACAACGCCGATCTGGTCGGCGACACCTTCACGTTCCTCGACACCATTCCCAGCAAACCGCTTCTGGCCAACGCCTACCAGGAGCGCTACATGCCGGGTTCGACCTTCAAGATCCTCACCACGGCGGCCGCCCTCGATGCCGGATTGGTGACCCGCGAATCAGTATGGGCCGAGGAATCCGAATTCGTTCCCCCGCAGACCACCGATCCGATCCAGAACTACGACGGCAAGGTCTGCGGAGGAAATCTGATGGAGGTCTTCCGTCGCTCCTGCAACACGCCCTTCGCCCGGATGGCCATCGACTTGGGACCCGAGACGATGGTCGAAGCGGCGCGACGTTTCGGCATCGGGGAGCCCTTGCCCTTCGATCTGCCGCGGGCCGCCACCAGTCGATTCGGTGACGTCGACTACTTCACGCAGAACCTTCCTCTCCTCGGAATCGGCGGGTTCGGTCAAGGCAACACCCAGATGGTGCCGCTGCACATGGCCATGATCACGGCCGCCATCGCCAACGGCGGTGTGATGATGCGCCCCTTCGCGATCGCCGCCACCTACGACCACGACGGGCGTCTCCTGCAGCGCACGGTTCCGTCGGTGTGGAGGATTCCGATGTCGGTCGGCGCGTCGTCGTTGCTCACGGAACTGATGATCGAAGTGGTGAACAACGGAACTGCGTCGTGCTGTTTCAATCTGTCCGGTGTGCAGGGAGCCGCCAAGACCGGAACCGCTCAGCTCAATGCCGCTGGCGAACCGGAACGGTCACACGCCTGGATCGTGGCCTTCGCTCCGGCCGAGGCTCCCCGCTATGCAGTGGTGGTGATGCTGAAGGGCACCGATGCCGAGATCAGTGCCGGCACCGGCGGAACCTTGGCTGGTCCGATCGCCGCCAAAGTCTTGAACGTGGCCCTCGGCCTGTGAGGTCGGCCCGACGGTCGGGCCCGTCGCAACTTGGATAGCCTCCACGGTCGTCATGTCGGATCGCGCAGGAACGCCAGAACGCGGAGGTCCGCCGGATCGCGGGGCCATGCCGGTCCACGGTGGAGTGGTCCTCAACGACCGCTACGAGATGCAGCAGCGCATCGGTCGCGGCGGAATGGCCGAGGTCTATCTGGCCCGGGACGTCCTCCTCGATCGACTGGTGGCCATCAAGGTCCTGTTTCCCGAGTACGCCACCGATCCGGCCTTCGTGGAGCGCTTCCGTCGCGAAGCCCAGTCGGCCGCCAACCTGAATCACCCCAACATCGTGAACGTCTACGACTGGGGACGCAGCGAGAACACCTACTTCATGGCCATGGAGTACGTGCCCGGTCGAACCTTGGCCGAAGCATTGCACGACGTCGGTCCGATCGACGCCATGAAAGCCGCCGAGGTCGGTATCGAAGTGGCGGCGGCGTTGTCGTTCGCTCACCGGAACAACGTGGTCCACCGCGACATCAAGCCCGGCAACATCCTGATCGGCTCCAGTGGTCAACTGAAGGTGGCGGACTTCGGAATCGCCCGGGCCCTGGGAAGTCCGGCGGATGCCAATCTGACCCAGGCCGGCGCCGTGATGGGAACGGCGGCCTACTTCTCACCCGAACAAGCCCAGGGTGGACAACCCGACCCGCGTTCGGATCTGTACTCGCTCGGCATCGTGCTCTACGAAATGGTGGCCGGCCAGCCGCCGTTCCTCGGTGAGAGTTCGCTGTCGGTCGCCTACAAACAAGTCCACGAACAACCCCAGCCCCTGCACGAATTGGCCCCCGATGTGCCGCGGGCCTTCGAAGCCATCGTGGCCCGACTCCTGGCCAAGGACCCGAACCGGCGCTATCCGACCGCTGAAGCAGTGCGCGATGATCTGCGTCGTTTCCGTGACGGAGTCCCGGTGCAGGCCCTGGCCGCCATTCTGAACGAGAAGCACGCCGATCCCACGCCGCCAGCCACTGCGGCGCCGACCACAGTCCTGCCCGCAGCTGGCAACGGCGCCGGTACGACCGGTGGCGATGACTCGACCGCCGGAACTACGCGGGTTCTACCGCGCACCACCATCAATGCCAATCCCACGCTTCCGCCTGGGTACACCGAGATCTCCACCGATCTCGGACCGTCGAAGGATCTGACCATTCGTCGCACGGGACTGATCATCGGTGCAGCTGTCGCGGCGTTCGTGGTGATCGCCGGTGCCGTCCTTGCCTTCAGTCTGTTGACCCGAGGTTCCAATGGGTCCGACACCGTCATCATCCCCGATGTCAAGGGTCGGCTACTCGACGAGGCGGTGACCGTCCTGGAAGATGCCGGATTCGAGGTGACTCCGGTGGCCGAAGAGAATCCCGACGTCGGACCCAACGTGGTCTGGTCCCAGACACCGGATGCCGGGGAAGCACTCTCCGAAGGCGGCAAGGTCTCGATCGTCTACAACCCGACCAATGCTCCGATTCCCGTTCCCGATCTGAGCGGTCTCACGGTCCAACAGGCCCGGTCGGCATTGCTCGATCTCGGGCTGACGATCGGTCAAGTCACCTACGAGAACAGCGACGAGGTTCCCGAGGATCGCATCATGTCCTCGAATCCTCCCTTCGGCGAGCAGGTTCTCGGCGGTGCCACCATCGACTTGGTCGTCAGTCAGGGAAGCGGCGACGTGACCGTCCCGAACGTCCAAGGTCAGACGGCCTTGGCGGCCCGCTCGCTCCTCGAAGGCGACCCCTTCCAGTTCGTGGTCACGGTGATCGAGGAGTCCAGTCCGACCGTCGAAGCCGGTCGCGTCACCCGCACCAGTCCCCCGATCGGTACTCAGACCACCAAGGGTGGCGCCATCACGTTGTACGTCTCGGTGGGTGTGGCCAAGGTTGCCATTCCGCCAGTGGTCGGCTTGACCGAAGCCCAAGCGCGCGAACTGCTGCGCACCAAGGGATTCCGCGACATCACGGTCGAGTACATCGACCTGGCACCTGGCAGTCCCACTGCCGGTCTGGTGATCTCGCAGGATCCGAGCAGCGGCGTGGAAGTAGCGCCGGGAAGTCCGGTATTGATCAAAGTTGGTCGAGCGACATCAGCGACCACCACTACGACCACGACGACGGTGGCTCCGTCACCGAGTGGTTGAACCTTCGCAGACCCGCAAGAAGTTGCGCAGCATGTCGTGACCGGATGTGGTCAGGATGCTTTCCGGATGGAACTGCACTCCCTCGATGGGCAGCGACTCATGGATCACACCCATCACGATCCCATCCTCGGTGTCGGCAGTGACCTGGAGACTCTCGGGCAGTGATCCGCGTTCGATGACCAGCGAGTGATACCGCGTGGCCACGATCGGGTTCTCGAGACCGGCGAAGACGCCGCGTCCGTCATGGCGGACCCGACTGGTCTTGCCGTGCATGAGAGCCGGAGCAGCGATCACGTCGGCTCCGAAGACGTGTCCGATGGCTTGATGTCCGAGACAGACTCCGAAGACCGGGATGCCACGCTCGGCGAATGGCACGATGACGTCGCAGATGATGCCGGCGTTCTCGGGTCGACCCGGTCCGGGCGAGAGCAGAAGACCGTCGACCTTCAGCGCCAAGGCCTCGTCGACCGTCAGATCATCGTTGCGACGGACGAGAGGTTCGGCTCCCAGTTCACCCAGATACTGGACGAGGTTGTAGACGAAACTGTCGTAGCTGTCGAGAACCAGGACTCGGGTCACCGAACCAGGATGCCAGCATCGCCACGCTTTCGAACCGGGTCACATCTCTTGTGGGCTCTGCACCCAGGCACCGGCGCGCCTACACTGGCCCCTCGTGGCACCCCCCAAGCGCAAAACCGGCGGCCGAACGACCCCCAAGGGAACCAGACCCCAGGACGGGGCGCGTGTCGCCCGGCCGGATCACAACGAGAACGGCGTGGCGGCATCCACTCGCTACACCCCGCCGATTCCCAAGTACGTCAAGGAGAGTCCCCGGTGGGTACCGATCCTGATGTTCACCCTGTTCATCCTGGGCGCGCTGGTGATCCTGCTGTATTACCTGGGTGCCGTTCCTGGCGGACGCAGCAACTATTACCTGTTGGTCGGTCTGGCCTTCATCCTGGGCGGGCTGTTCACCGCCACGAAATATCATTGACCTGCGGGTATCCGGTGACCCGTGGATACCCGATGTCTTGCGGGCATCCGGGCGACCTCACCCTCTGCCAGAGGGTCGTCTCTCCCTCTACCTCCCATCCACAGTCTGTGGATAAACCGGGGGAAGTTTACGTGGATGTCATTTCATAAATTCTCGAGAAACTCGTCCCCGGTAGGGAAAACCGGCTGGTCGGCCCCGATTTTCACTCTGTGGATACCAGGTCCATGTCCTCCATGCAGTGACGCGGGGGTTCCGGATCCTGCTCCGGGGCCATGGTCATCTTGATCTCCACCCCGCACAAGCTGCAGCGGTATCGAACATTGACCCGCCGCAGCTCACCCTCAGGAGGAGGTGGCGGCAGCGGGGTGGTCATGCTGCGCAGCAGGCCCATCCCCACTCGCCACATGAACAAGAAGAGCAGCAGTCCGCCGAGAACCCACAGGACCCCGGCCAGATCCACGCCGATCAGCCCAAACGCTCGATGATGGTGGCGTTGGCCATGCCGCCACCTTCGCACATGGTCTGCAGACCGTAGCGACCACCGGTGCGCTCGAGTTCGTTCAACAAGGTGGTCATGAGCCGCGCCCCGGAGCAACCGAGCGGGTGACCGAGGGCGATCGCCCCGCCGTTGGGGTTCACCTTGGACATGTCCGGGTGCAGTTCCTTCTCCCAGGCCAAGACCACCGAGGCGAAGGCTTCGTTGATCTCCACGACGTCCATGTCGGCCATGCTCAACTTGGCGCGCTCCAACACCTTGTGCGTGGCCGGGATCGGGGCGGTCAGCATGAACCGCGGATCGTCGCCGGCCAGACTGAAGTTCACGAAACGAGCCCGGGGCGTGAGACCCAGGGCCTTGGCCTTGGCTTCGCTCATGATGAGAATGGCCGCCGCGCCATCGGTGATCTGCGACGAGTTGCCGGCCGTGACGCGACCGCCCTCTTCTTCGGAACGGAACGAGGGCTTCAACTTGGCAAGACTCTCCATGGTGGTTTCGCGCAGGCCCTCGTCGACGGTCATCATGTTGCCCTCGGCGTCCTTCACCGGCAGGATCTCCCGCTCGAAACGACCTTCACGGGTGGCCCGGGCCGCCCGCTCCTGGGACTGCACACCGAAGCGATCCATGTCCTCGCGGCTGATGTTCCATTTGTCGGCGATGAGTTCGGCTGAGATTCCCTGGGGGACGAGTCCGCCCTGATCCTGGTAGCGAGCTCCCACCTTGGGTCCGAAGGGCCAGCCGAACTTGCCGTCACTCATGGACGCACCCATGGGAACCCGAGTCATGACCTCCACTCCGGAGGCGACCACCACGTCGTAGGCACCGGCCATCACACCCTGCGCGGCGAAGTGCGCCGCCTGCTGGGACGAGCCGCACTGGCGATCGATGGTGGTTCCGGGCACCGACTCCGGCCAACCCGCAGCGAGGACCGCATTACGTGCCACGTTGGCGGCTTGCTCACCGACCTGCATCACGCAACCCATGACCACGTCATCGATGATCGCCGGATCGATCCCGGTGCGCTGGACGAGAGCGTTCATGGTCTCCGACACCAGATCGACCGGATGCCATTCCTTCAACTTGCCATTCCGTCGACCGAGCGGCGTGCGGATGGCATCGATGATTACTGCAGTGTTCATAGGGGAAGCGTTCATGATTCTCCAAGGCTGTGTGATGTACTCGGTGGCCCGAGTACCGACATGGTGTTCTGATTCCTCCTCCAGTCTGCTGTCCAAGTCGCCGGACGGGCGAATTCGCTCACCAGAAGTCTCGAGATGTCTCAGCCGCCGGTCATCGACGGCGTGAGACCAGCGACGATGGCCGGCTCAATACGGTTCCTGGGGCCACCAGATCTCGGGCCCAGCATCAGGATCGAAGGCCACGATGCCGAACCGATACCCGGGTTCCGGTGTGAGTCGGTTGAAGTCCGCCAGTTCCTCCACAGTTTCCCGATCCACGATGCCGGCGGCGATCTCATCGGCCAGAGCGAAGGCCACCAAGGGTGAATCGAGGGCGGTCAGCACCTCGAGACGTCCAGTGGCCCGAAGGCGCGAGGCGATATCGGTCTGCAATTCGGTCACCCGTCGTTCGGCCGCCTCGGTGAACGGGGACACCACGCTCACCAACCGGGCGCCCGGCGTCGATGACACCAAGGACAATCCGTATCCGGTGTCGCAGACCACCCACACGGTCGTCTCCTGCCGGGCAGGAAGTTCTCGCTCTCCGACGATCCAGGTCATGTCGGCGTCGACACCGACCGGAACACCGGCCGCGTCCAATCTCCACAGGAGGGCCGGGAAGAGCCCGACCAGTCCGGCATCACCGAGTCGCAGGCGAACGACCGGAGGTGCGTACGACGACCATCCGGGTTCGACGTCCGACCGATCGAGATACCTGAATCCGTCCAGATACTCCAAGGCTCCGTCGATGGCGAGATCGATCGACTCGTCGTCGTCGAACACGGTGTCGTAGCGACCGACGTTCGTCAGCGCCAGCACTCCGGCCACCAGGACTCCGATGGAGCCCAGCACCAACAGGTGTCGACGGCGCAGTGCCAGATGGGCTAGTACTGCCGTCGCCATCCAGCCCAGCACGATCAGTGCCACCACCGGACGCCAGGCGACAACGTAGGGGAAAAGAAAGCCCTTCACCCGTGCCGTTCCGACGATGGCGATGAGGTAGGTCACCCACACCGTCGGGGCCAGGGCCCAGAGACGGTCGAACAACTGTCGATTCGAGCGTCGGTGCACCGACTGCCGGATCGACACCGTGACCACGACCAGAAGAAGCGTGACCACGATCAGCCATGCAAGAGATGCCGACGGAGCTTCTCCGATGATCCCGACCTCGCGCCGGCCCCTGATCCACGAGGCACCGGGAGAGAACTCCGAAGACATCGCTTCGAGCGCCCGCCGGACACCGATCAGTGGATCGGTCGACGATCCGAAGTAGTCGATGATGTCGTCGAGATTGCTAATGGCCGAGCGGGGATCGGTCAACCACGGAAGGAAGAGCGCCAGTGACGTGACGAATGGTCGAGCCAACGCCCGGGGATTGCCGCCGGTCCACCAGTACGAACCGAATGCCACCACCCCGATGGATGCGACCAACGGAACGTAACCGACGTGGATCTGCACCAACAGCGCTCCGGCCGCCACCGTGATCCAGGTCGCGGCTCGGTCCCGTTCCACGACACCCCAGACCGCGGTCATGAAGACCACGAAGATCGTCACGCCGACGTACGGAGTCCAGGGATCGACCGGTGTGAGGCGATCGGAGGCCATCCACACCAATGACATGACGGCGACGGCACCGGAGGCAGCCACGATGCCACGGCGTCGGAATGCCAACCACGCAGCGGTCGCCACGCACGTGGAACTCAGCACCGCCACGCCCAGGAACACACCCCAGGCCTGCCCGGCAGCCAGCCAATGGAAGGGAACCAGGAGATAGAAGAGCGCCGCCCCCGGATGACTCCACCCGTGCCAGCTGTAGAGGCCGACCGCCTTCAGATTCCCGCGAGCGATGTCGGCCACCTGCAAGGCCAGCACCGCCCGATCACCGGAGAGAATCGTTCCGGAGGCGACGACCCGGACGAACCCGACGAGCACTACCAGAATTCCGACGGCAGCCGGCACAAGCCAGCCGAAGCGGCGGATCACTTCTTGAAGGGGGAGATCTTGGCCAGCGCCCGGGCCATGGCGCTGACCTCGGTCTCGGACAGATCGCTGGCGAACTCGCGCTGGATGGCCCGCCGATAGAGAATGTTGGCATCGCGCCAGACCAGACGACCCATGCGGGTCAGACGGATCATGACCGCCCGTTGATCCTCCACCGAGTTGGATTCCTCACGGGTCACGTAGCCGCGTTCGGTCAAGGCGTCGATCCGACGCGAGAGACTGCTCGGGACGGCCGCCAAAGCTTCGCAGAGATCCTTGAAGCGCAGATGATCGTTGTTCTGGGCGAGAACCGCCAACACGTCGAATTGCGGCAACGACAGATGGAATTCGTCGGCCATCTCGGCCTCGATGAGCCGCGAGACGACTTCACTGGCGGTCTGGAAGTTCCGCCACAGTGCGACCCTCTCGGCATCAAGACGAGGCATCGTTCATGTCCATCCCACTTCGCGACCCTGTTCGCGGCCATGTTCGCGGCACCGTCTTGCCCGGTGCCAGTGGCAGAGAGCCTACTCAGTTGGACGCGCTCTGTATAGAGGCAAGATGTTCGAGGGCCCGAGCCCACGAGGCGCGCTCGGCGAGCAAGGTCCGCAACGGCATCAACTGTCGCGGTCGACTCACACCGAGAGCCGCCACCAGCACGTCATCTTTCTCGTACAACGCCACGAAGGATCGCTCCTCCGGGGATCCGATCACGACATGGACGTTCTCGTCTCCCTCGGCTCGACCGAGGAACTGGATCCGGGCCGTGAATTGGTCGCTCCAGAAGAACGGCACGGCGGCGTATGGCTGAGGTTCCTCGTCACGTGAGACCGCAAGGAGATTCCGAGCGGCGGCCCCTCCCTGTTCCGATGCAGTGGTCCAGTGCTCGACACGCATCTCCCGTCCGTACAGCTGATTGAACCAGCGACACACGTCTCCGGCGGCGTAGATGTGTCGGAGTCCAGCCGATGCTCCCGCGTTCAGCGTGGCGTCGCACCGCACGCCGTCCTGAATCGACAACGGCGATCCATCCAGCCACTCGGTTGCTGGCGCCACGCCGATACCGACCAGCACCACGTCGGCGGGAATCACCTCGCCGTCCTGCAGGCGCACGCCACCGACGCGGCCCGGCCGACCTTCGACCAAACCATCGACCAGGACCGACGTGCGCAGAACCACCCCGTTGTCAGCGTGCACGAGGGCCGCGGCCCGCCCCATCTCGGCACCGAGACCGCGCATCATGGGGGCCGGCGCACCTTCGAGAACCGTGACCTCGCAGCCGCGCCCCCGAGCCGTGGCCGCCACTTCCAAACCGATGAATCCGGCGCCGATGACCACCACCCGCCGGCCCGGTTCGAGTTCGGCACGTAGGGCCAATGAATCATCCAAGGTCCGCAGGACGTGAATCCCCGACCACGACGGCTGACCGGGTAACGAACGCGGCAGTGCTCCGGTGGTGATGATCAGCCCGTCGTACGCGACGGATTCGCCATCAGCCAACTGCACGCGACAATTCCCCGTGTCCAGACCCACGGCCCTCGTTCCGAGACGCCATTCCAGATCGAGGCCGGCCAGATCGTCCGGTTTGCGCAAGGCGATGCGGTCGGGTTCCCATTCGCCGGCCAGCAACTTCTTGGACAACGGCGGGCGGTCGTAGGGCCGGTGCGATTCGCCACCCACCATGGTGATGCTGCCGGTGAATCCATCGGACCGCAAAGTCTCCGCCGCTCGCAGCCCGGCCAAGGATGCGCCGACGATGACGATGGAATCGAGACCGGACGCCGAGGTCCTGGGGCTATCCGATCCGATGGCGGGCACAGTTCTCACGGTAGCGAGTGCGCCACACTGGGGAGGTGCCGGTCACCACGACACCCATCACGGATGCGGGCGATCAGCGCTTGGCCGACTTCGTGGGTCTCACCGATCCGGAGATGAGTCGACGGAGCGTCGAGCGCCCTTTCTTCATCGCCGAAGGAATCGAGGTGGTGCGACGTCTGGTGGCCTCGGGATTGGAGTTGCGCTCGATCGTGGTGGCTCCCAATCGGCTGGAACGACTCTTGCCCACGTTGACGGACGTTCGCTGCCCGATCTACGTGGCCGAACGCGATGTCATTTCGGCGACCGTGGGCTACGCCTTGCACCGCGGAGTGATCGGCTCGGCGTATCGCCCTGTCGCTCCGTTGCTCGATGACGTTCTGTCACGACCGCCCCTCGACGGTGCTCGTCATCGGTTGGCGGTTCTCCAAGGTGTGAACGATCACGAGAACTTGGGAGCCATCGCCCGGTCGGCCCGCGCCTTCGCGATCGACGCTTTGGTCCTCGATCCCACCTGCGCCGATCCGTACTACCGACGATGCGTCCGGGTTTCGATGGGCGAGATCCTGTTTCTCCCGGTCATCACCACGTCCATCGACGACCTCATCTCCACCGTGCACGATCATCATGGAACCGTCGTGGCTCTCACTCCTCGACGCGATGCCGAGACGTTGCTCGAGGTGGCGCCCGGTGTCGGTCCACTGGCCCTGGTGCTCGGGGCCGAAGGTTTCGGTCTGCCGGACTCCACCCTCTCGGCCGCCGACCACATGGCCAGGATTCCCATCGCCGAGGACGTGGATTCACTCAATGTGGGTCACGCCGCGGCGGTGGCTTTTGCCCTCACATCTCGTGACGTCGCGCCGAAGACGACTAGGCCGAAGATGACTAGGTAGTCGACTTCTTGGCCAGTTCCTTGGCCAACCGAACATCGAAGTGGTCGGCATCCAGAGTGATGAGTCCGTCACGGAACGTGTGCAGGGTCCAGCCAGGAAACGAGCCGTTCGGCATGTGGCAAGTCCACTGCGACCAGCCCACCGTGGTATCTCCGGCCAGATCGTCGAGCGTGAAGTGCACCTGCTGTTCGGGCATCTCTCGTTCCATACGCGCCAGGTAAACCGAGACGGCCTCGTGTCCGGTGAAGGTGCCGTAGACCTGATCGGTGAACACGGCATCGGGTGCGAACAGGCTGGACAGCTCGCTGTACCGCGCACTGGTCTGCAACGACCAGAAATGACGAATGATGTCGGCGGCGCGTCCCGCGGTATCGGTTCGCTTCGACATGGTCGCTGGTGAAGCCAGATCGGGTCGAACCTCCGGACGGATCCTGGCGTAGGCAGCCGAGTCCACGTAGTCGGCGGCGAAACAGACCAGACCGTCACGAAGGCGGTACAGACTCTGGCCGGGCACCGACACTGGTTCGCCGTTGACCGGCACCACCATGGTCCAACGCGACCAGCCCACGGTGGTCTCGGCCACCGTCTGCCAATCGGCGAAGTACACACCCATCTTCGGGATGACCCGTTCCATCTCGGCCATGAAGCCAGCGATGGCCTCTCGTCCCTGTTGCGGACCGACGAAGGGATCGCAGTAGATGGCGTCCTCGGTGAAGTTCTCCACCAGCCGCGTGTAGCGCTGATCGGATTCGACGGATCCGAATTGGTCGATGATCTCGGTCGCCGTACGCATCAATCCGCTCCCCCACTCGGATCGTCCGCATCGAAGTCGACAGCATCCACGATCTCGTCGCGGTCGAAGGCCGAACCACAGGCCGGGCACCAGTAGTTGCCGTCTTCTTGTTCTTCCAGCACGGCCTCTCCGCAGTAGGGACAGGCCTCGTCGATGATCTCGGAATCATTGGACATGCCCGAACCGTACTGTCTGGTCCCACGCTCAGCGACCCCGAAGCCGTATCAGGGTGACCCGTTTCAGGGGTGGATCACCGAGGTGATTCAGTGGAGACGATGGGAATCGAACCCACGACCCCCTGCTTGCAAAGCAGGTGCTCTGCCAACTGAGCTACGTCCCCTCATCGGCTTGAACAGGCTAGCCGCCGAGTCCGTCACCGGGTTCCCGTTTCCGGCCATGTTGACCTGAACGAGGGTTGACCTGAATGACGGTTCGCCTGAATAGTGGATCGACGGATCTCGGACGTACAGTGAGAAGTCGACTCACGATCAGGTGGTGAACGATCCGATGACCAGTCTGCGCACACCCGGCGGCCGTCCCGAGCGTTTGAAGTTCGGAACCTTCCTCGCACCCCATCACCCGGTCGGCGAGAACCCGACCTTGCAATTCCAGAGCGACCTCGACTTCGCCGCTCATCTGGATCGACTGGGGTTCGACGAGTTCTGGTGCGGTGAACATCACTCCAGCGGCCGGGAGATGATCGCCTCTCCGGAGATGTTCCTGGCGGCCGCCGGACAGCGGACCCACTCCATCATGTTGGGTACCGGCGTGGTGTCGCTGCCCTATCACCATCCCTTCAACGTGGCCCAGCGCATGGTGCAGCTCGATCACATGACCAAGGGTCGGGCCATGTTCGGCACCGGCCCGGGCGCTCTGCCGAGCGATGCCTGGACTCTGGGCATCGATCCCCTGGTTCAACGCGATCGCCAGGACGAAGCCCTCGGTGTGATCCTGCGTTTGCTGCGCGGCGAGGAGCGCTTCTCCTACGAGAGCGACTGGTTCACGCTCCGTGACGCCCAGTTGCAGTTGCTCCCGGTGCAGGACCAGATGCCGGTGGCCACCGCCTCCACGTTGTCACCGTCGGGGATGCAACTGGCCGGCAAGTACGGCTGCGGCGTGCTGTCGATCGCTTCCAACAGCACCGCCGGCTTGGCGGCCTTGCCCACGCAGTGGTCCTTCGCCGAGGAATCGGCGGTGAAGCACCACCAGACCGTCGATCGCCGCAATTGGCGAGTGATGATGAGCTTCCATCTGGCCGAATCCCGTGACGAGGCCCGCAACCAGGCTGTCGATGGTCTGCAGCGGTGGCACAACGAGTACAACGTCTGGACTCTCGGACGTCCGGGTGCCGAACACGTGGAGAACAAGTGGGAGCTGCTGGAGATGATCACCAGTGGTGGAACGGCGGTCATCGGTACTCCTGACGACATGATCGAGGCCGTGCGGAAATTGCAGGACATCACCGGGGGATTCGGAGTTCTGCTCGGCTTCGCCCACGATTGGGCCAACCGGGAGAACACCTTGCGCTCCTGGGATCTGGTGGCCCGGTACGTGATTCCTGAGATCAATCGCACCACCCAGCGTCAACGAGAGTCGATGAAGTTCCTGAACGACAATCAGGCGACGCTGATGGCCGGAGCGGGAGCGGCCGTGATGCAGAAGATCATGGCCGATGAACGCGCCTCGGCCGAACTGATGACCATGATGGAGAACATGCAGGCAGGTAAGGACGATCGCGGTTCGACCTTCCGTCCCGGTGGTGGCGTGCGGGACGACCAGATGCCGGTGAACGACTGAATCTTTCAGTCGTCCTTGAGTGCCACGGCGTTCGGTGTCACGTTCATCTTCGGTTCGTACTCGGCGACCTCGACATGACGGGGAGCCGCTCCCATGGTGGCTCGTAGTTCCTCACGGCATGTGACGCACGGTCCGTAGAACTGGCCGTCGTGCATGGAGTGGCAGCGGGGGCATTCGGTGAGAGCGTCCATGGTGTGACCGGGACGCCCGACTGTAGTCAGAGTCGTGGTGGAGATCCGGTGATCACGCCCGTCGCGGTGATCCCTGGCACCACTCACCTGGTTCGTGCGACGTACTCTGCCTGGGTGCACGTCGATGTCATGACCACTCCCCTCCCGTTGCGGCGCACCGGTGATCACGCCCGTCGCGCCCAGGCGGCCGGCTTCTCCGGTCTGCTCTTCACCGAGGCCGGTCGCACCGCGTTCCTGAACGTCGGTGCCGCCGCCGTGGCCGCTCCCGGTCTGGATCTGTCCACCGGAGTGGCCGTGGCCTTTCCGCGCAGTCCTTTCGTCACCGCCGCCACCGCGTGGGAGTTGCAGGAAGCCGCCGAAGGCCGATTCCGGCTGGGACTCGGCACCCAGGTCAAGACCCATGTCGTGCGTCGGTACGGCGTGGCCTTCGATCGTCCCGGTCCCCGCTTGCGCGACTACGTCCAGGCGGTGAAGGCCTGCTTCGCCGCCTTCCGCGGTGCCCCTCTCGAACATCACGGCGAGTTCTACGAGTTGACCTTCATCACCCCCCAATGGAGCCCGGGGGCCATCGACCATCCGGACCCCAAGGTGGACGTGGCCGCCGTGAATCCTTGGATGCTGGCCATGGCCGGCGAGGTCGCTGACGGAGTCCACGTCCATCCCATCGGCGAGCCCGGGTACCTGAAACGTCATGTTGTGGCACAGGTTGCCGCCGGGGCACATCGGGCTGGACGGTCGTCGAGTGAGATCGACCTCATCGTCCCGGTGATGACGGTCGTGGGTGACTCCGACGAGGAGCGGCACACCGAACGCGAACATCTGCGGGCCATGCTGAGCTTCTACGGCAGCACCCCCAACTACTCCTTCATCTGGGACGAAGCAGGATTCGAGGGAACCACGGCTCGCATCCGCGAGAAGCAGAAGGCCGGCGACTTCGCCGGCATGGCAGCGCAGATCACCGACGACCACTTGGCGGTCTTCACCACCGAATCCACCTGGGACGGTCTGGCCGACGCATTGATCGGAAGGTACGCCGGCGTGGCCTCTCGTCTGGTGTTCTACAACGCCGGGCGAGATGCCGAGCGATTCGAGCGATACGGCGAGGTGGCTCGTCACATCGTGGCCCGCACCAGTTGACGGATCTTCCGGCACACCGTCACCGCTGGTCGCGGTCACGGACATGCCATCGGTCGTGCGAGGGGCCACCGGTAGCCTGCCCCCATGGCCGGTGACCTGATCTACGCATTCCGCATTTCTCGCCTGCCATTGCTCGATGCCGGCGGTTCCAGCATCGGACGGCTCGAGGACATCGTGGTCGTCCCCGGCCACGGCGGAAGCGCGCCACGTGTCGTGGGCTTCACGGCGGTCAGCCAGCGGCGACGAATCTTCGTCAACGCCGGACGTATCGCCGAGCTCGGTGTGGAGGGTGCCCGCCTGCGCTCCTGGGACGTGGATCTCCATCCCTTCAAGAGCAAGCCCGGCGAGCGACTGCTCGGACGAGATGTCATCGACCGCCGGGTGGGGACCGAGGTGGTCAGTGACGTGGCCATGAGGGAACGTGTCGACACCGCCACCGGCGGATGGGAAGTCGCCCACGTCCGTCTGGCGCAACGAACTGCATTGGGTCGGCGTCCCAGTCATCGGCTGGTGGACTGGCGCGACGTGGCTCACCTCTTCGCCGCCACCACCGAGATGGCCGCCGAGGCGGCCCGTCTGCACGACATGCATCCCACCGACGTGGCCGCCGTCGTGAGATCTCTGCCCATCGCCCAGCGACGTCAGTTGGCCGAGGCCATGGACGACGACCGCTTGGCCGACGTTCTCGAGGAACTGCCGGAATCGGAGCAAGTCGGATTGATCGAAGGTCTGGACATGGAACGACTGCTCGACGTCCTCGACGAAATGGAAGTGGACGATCTCGCCGACCTCCTCGCCGAGATGCCCGGAGAGAAGCGGGCGCGGATTCTCGATGCCATGGACGAGGACGACGCCGACATGATGCGCCAGCTCCTGGCCTACGAGGAGGGAACCGCCGGCGGGCTGATGACGCCTGAGATCATCATCCTCGGCCCGACCTCCACGGTGGCCGAGGCCTTGGCCCAGATCAGGGACCCGGAGTGGCTGGTGTCCATCGCCGCTCAGGTCTTCGTCTGCCGTCCCCCCTACAAACCACCCACCGGCAAGTACCTCGGTGTGGTTCACTTTCAGCGGCTCCTGCGGGAACCACCGAGTATGGAACTGGGTCGGTGTCTGGAAACCGAACCCACCATCACACCCGATATCAGCGACCGTGAGGTCGCCGAGCGTCTGGCCTCCTACAACATGCTGTCCATCGGCGTGTGCGACGAAGCCGGACGTCTGCTCGGGGCCATCACCGTGGACGACGTGCTGGACCGCACGTTGCCCACCGGATGGCGACAGAGACGCCGGCAACAGACCCCGGCCGTGCAGTAGACGAAGAGGGATTCAGCACCGGGGTGACCCGGCCACGACGACGAGGAGGTGACCATGAAGCGCAAGGGAGGACTGGCGACACCGCGTCAGCGGAGCCGATTCGGCGTCCACTACGACACCGATGCATTCGGACAATTCTCGGAATCCATCGCCCGCACCCTCGGGACGGCGCGATTCCTCGTCTGGCAATCCTTCGTCATCGTGGCCTGGATCGCCTTCAACACCTTGACACCTCGTTCCTGGCAGTTCGACGCCTGGGAGCGCGGCCTGGTGTTGCTGACCTTGGTGCTCTCGCTGCAGGCCTCCTACGCCGCGCCGTTGATCCTTCTGGCCCAGAACCGCCAAGAGGCCCGCGACCGATCCCAGTCCGATGTCGATCGCCGCGTCGCCGAACGCACGCAGGCCGACACCGAGTTCCTGGCACGCGAGATCGCCAGTGTCCGGCTGTCACTCACCGACATGGTGACCACCCAAGATCTGCGCGACCACGTGGACGTCGAGAAACTGTCCGAGCATCTGCGGCAACTCACGTCGGCGATGGAGCAGTTGTCGTCCCGTCTGGACGCCCTCGACGCCCGAGTCGACAACTAGGAACGCCGCCCGACCGCGCCTTGCGCGCAATCCCGGCAGCGGCCCACCAAATCCAGCCGATGGCCGAGGACGGTGAAGCCGGTGCGCTCGGCCACTTTTCTCATGCCGGTGTCGAGAGAGTGCTCCACCTCTGCAGGGAAGTCCACGTCCAGAACGGTGCCGCAATCCAGACACACCAAATGGTGGTGATGTCCTTTGAGATCCTCCGCGAGTTCGAACGCTGCCCGGTCGCCGTTGGTGAGGACCTTCACCACGACCCCTGCGGACTCGAGGACCGCCAGATTCCGGTACACGGTGCTCTGGGACAAATCATCATCGGTGGCCACGATGTCGGTGGCCACCAATGGATGGGGGGCCTGCATCAAGGCCTCCACCAGACTTCGTCGCCGCGGCGAGTAGCGCTGATTGATGGCCCCCAATCGACGTTGGGCGATGTCATGGATGTTGGTACCGGTCACCGTCGTCACCCTCTGGACCCGACGTATTCGAACACGGTGATCCCCCGATGGATCACATCGTCGACCAGAAGTCGATTGTCGATCGACGAACTTCCCAATCCGATCGCACCCGATGGCAAGGGACGACTCTCGCCGTTCGAGGCCGACCAGACATAGTGTCCGCAGGCCGCGGCCACGGCAGCGGCGATGACGCCGGTGCGTTCGGCCACTCCGGCCACCTCGGTCCGGCGTTCGCCGTGGCGCGATCCCCGGACTTCCACGCGTACTCCCCCGATACCGCCTTCGGGATGCGGCGGTGACAGCATCGGCAAGCGCGAGGTGAAGCGATCGCGTCGATTCGCCGACATGCGCGCGCTGATACGCGAGGCGCTCGGGAAGATGTCGTGCAACAGGATCGGATCGGCGAGAGCGGCCCG
>JBJTYE010000108.1:0-6674 GCA_046082625.1 Actinomycetota bacterium
TACACCTATTCCCGTTGGGATGGGACCCAGAAGGGTTTCGATCTGGAAGCCAGCGAGCTGTTCGAGGAAATGGCCGACGATCTCTTGCAACACGGGGATCTGCGTGGGGCCCTGCGCCGCCTGATGGAACGTGGGGCCCAGGACGCCAATGGGGAGCGTCTCCAGGGTCTTCGCGAGATGCGTCAGCGTTTGCGGGAGAAGAGACAGGACCTACTGGATCGGGGAGACCTGGGCGGGGTGTACAAGGAGATCGCCGACGAACTGGACGACATCGTCGACGAGGAACGCCACGCCATCGAGCAGTCGGTCACCGAGGCCAACAAGAGCTCCGACGAGCGTCGTCGGGAGAACGCCGCTCGCGCCGCCGAGGATCGCCACTTCCGCCTCGACCTGCTGCCCGACGATCTGGCGGGCAAGGTGCGCGAGCTGCAGAGCTACGACTTCGAGTCCGCCGAGGCCCAGCAGCGGTTCGAGCAGTTGATGGAGAAGCTGCGGCAGCAGACCATGCAGCAGACCGTCGATCAGATCTCGTCGGCCATGAAGAGCATGACGCCGCAGGACATGCAGCGCATGAAAGACATGATGAAGGCGCTGAACGAGATGATCGAGAAGCACAACCGGGGCGAGGATCCGGGCTTCGAAGACTTCATGAAAGAGTTCGGCGACTTCTTCCCGGAGAACCCGCAGTCGTTCGAGGAGTTGATGGAGCAGTTGGCCCAGCAGATGGCCGCCGCCCAGGCCATGTACAACTCCATGACTCCCGAACAGCGGGCCCAGTTGCAGGAACTGGCCGAGATGATGATCGACGACATGGAACTGCAGGCCGAGATGGCCCAGCTCGGTCAGAACATGCAGCAGATGTTCCCGGGTCTCGGCGAGCAACCCGGATACGAGATGCAGGGCCAGGATCCGATGGGTTTCGAACAGGCCATGGACACCATGAAGCAACTAGGCGAATTGGACCAGCTCGAGAACCTGATGAACAATCCGACCTCACCGCAGCAGTTGGCCGAGGCCGACATGGACCGGGTGCGGGAGCTGCTCGGTGATGACATCGCCAAGTCCATGGACAAGCTGTCGAAGTTGGTCCGCGAACTCGAGCGCGAAGGTCTGATCCACGTCAAGGAGGGTCGTCTCGAAGTCACTCCCAAGGGGATGCGACGGATCGGGTCGAAGTCGCTCAAGGACCTCTTCGCCCGTTTGGCCAAGGACCGCCAGGGTCAGCATCAGCAGCACCGTTTCGGCCAGGGCCACGAACGCACCTACGAGACCAAGCAGTACGAGTACGGGGATTCGTTCAATCTGGATCTGCAGCGGACCATTCGCAATGCGCTCCGACGCGGCGGGCAGGGGACACCCGTCCGGCTGTCTCCGGACGATTTCGAGATCGAGCGCGTCGAACACCTCACGCGTTCGGCCACCGTCCTCATGTTGGACGCCTCGTATTCGATGTACCGCGACGGACGCTGGGGACCGGCCAAGAAGGTGGCCGTGGCCCTGCAGTCGCTCATCTCGTCGCAGTTCCCGCGGGACTATCTGGGGGTCTTGCTCTTCGGCCACGTGGCCTGGGAGATCAAACCCGAGGAATTGGTCGAGGTGTCGCTCACCCAGATGCAGGGCACCAACATGCATCACGCCCTCGGGCAGGCTCGCCGCATGCTCAATCGTCAGCAGGGGAACAAGCAGATCATCATGATCACCGACGGCGAGCCCACTGCGCACATCACGCCCTACGGCGAGCCCTGGTTCACCTACTTCGACGGCTACGAGGCCCAGCAGCTCACCGTGGAAGCAACTCTGCGCGAGGTGGTGCGCTGCACCAAGGACAACATCACCATCAACACCTTCATGTTGGATGCGGATCGATACCTGCAGCAGTTCGTGGAGCAATTGTCGGCCCTGAACGGCGGCCGGTACTTCTTGACCGACAGCGGCAATCTCGGCGACTACGTGCTGGTCGATTTCATGGACAACAAACGGCGGACCAGTCGGGGCGGTCGCCGAGCGTCCTGAGGTGAGGGTCGCCAGGCCGTCGGCTCGAGTGGCGCTCGCCGGTTACCAATCGGTAACATGCGCCCATGGCCGAGTTTTCTCTCACGTTGAACGACGATCAGCATCAGATCAAGGACTGGGTCCACCAATTCGCCGTGGACGTCATCCGTCCCAATGCCCACGAATGGGATGAGCGCGAAGAGTTCCCGTGGCCGATCGTGCAGGAGGCCGCCAAAGTCGGCCTGTACGGACTCGACTTCATGATGAACGCCATGGGCGACAAGAACGGTCTCACTTTGCCGGTCGCCATCGAGGAGATGTTCTGGGGGGACGCCGGGATCGGTATGGCCATCATGGGTTCGGGACTGGCGGCCGCCGGAATCGCCGGAAACGGCACTCCCGAACAAGTGATGGAGTGGGTGCCGCAGTGCTACGGCACTCCCGATGATGTGAAGGTGGGAGCGTTCTGCGTGAGCGAACCCGATGCCGGTAGCGACGTGTCCTCATTGCGGACGCGCGCTGTCTACGACGAAGCGAACGACGAGTGGGTGTTGAACGGAACCAAGGCCTGGATCACCAATGGTGGCATCGCCAACGTGCACGTGGTGGTGGCGGCAGTCGACCCTGCACTGAAGGGTCGCGGTCAGGCGTCGTTCATCGTGCCGCCGAACACCAAGGGTCTTTCGATGGGGCAGAAGTATCTGAAGCACGGCATTCGTGCCTCGCACACCGCCGAAGTGGTGTTGGACGATGTGCGCGTGCCGGGTCGGTGTTTGCTCGGTGGCAAGGACAAGTTGGACGCCAAGTTGGCGCGGGCACGCGAGGCCGCAGGTTCCAGCGGCAAGCAACCGGCCATGGCCACCTTCGAAGCGACGCGCCCGGCCGTGGGCGCGCAGGCGTTGGGCATCGCTCGGGCGGCGTACGAATATGCGCTCGACTACGCCAAGGAGCGCCACGCGTTCGGCAAGCCGATCATCATGAATCAGGCCATCGCCTTCAAGTTGGCGAACATGGCTCTCGAGATCGATGCGTCCCGGTTGCTCATCTGGCGCGCCGCGTGGCTGGCCCGCAACGGTGGCTTCAAGAACGGTGAAGGATCGATGAGCAAGTACAAGGCCAGCGAAGTGGCTGTGTGGGTGACCGAGGAAGCGATCCAGATTTTGGGTGGGTACGGGTACACCCGCGAGTACCCGGTGGAGCGGTGGCACCGCGATGCCAAGATCCACACTATTTTCGAGGGCACGAGCGAGATCCAGCAGCTGGTGATCGCGCGTGCCATCTACGGCCTACGGATCGAATAATCCCCCCACCTCCTTGGGCGCGAAAGTGTGCCAAAACGCGTCACTTTCGCCCCCATTGGACGCGGTCGGTGGTGATGTCACGCCTCTCCGCAGGGAGGTCCACCTCTGTATCGTGGCCTGATGGGAATCACCGCCACTCGTGGCATTCGCTATGCACAGGCCGAACGTTTCGCTGCCCCGGAGCTGTTGCCGTATCAGCCCGGATCCGAACTCGGAACCTCCGGATCCATCAGTCCGCAAGTACCGGGCATGCTCGAGCAGATGCTCGGCACGGACATCTCGCAGATGAGCGAGGACTGTCTCTTCCTCGACGTCTACGCACCGGATGATGCCGAGCCGGGCAGTCTGCCGGTGCTCGTGTGGATCCACGGCGGCGCCTATCTGAATGGCTCGGGCTCGCTGCAGTGGTACGACGGGTCACGGCTCGCATCCCGCAATGCCGTGGTGGTCACCATCAACTACCGACTCGGGGCGCTCGGCTTCCTGGGTGAGGGCAACTGGGGAACCCTCGACCAGATCTGCGCACTGCAGTGGGTGCAGCAGAACATCGCAGCCTTCGGCGGCGACCCGTCGAAGGTGACGATCTTCGGTGAATCCGCTGGCGGCTCCGCGGTGATCTCGTTGATGGCAGCCTCGGACGCGCGTGGCCTGTTCCATCGGGCCTGGGCCATGAGCCCGTCGATCAACCAACTGCGCTCCCTCGACACGGCCATGATCTGGCAGAAGGAGTTCTTCACCTCCGCCGGTATCTCGTCCCTCGACGACGCGCGGAAGTTGTCCCTCGATGAGATCCTCGCCGCCCAGACCAAGGTCCTGGCGATGGAGAGCCCGGACTACAACATGTTCTCGCCCGCCGGCGGCGGACTCGGTCTTCCGTTCGATGTGCTGGGGACGGCGGCGGCGAACCCGTTGCCGCTCTCGATCGGAACCAACCGCGACGAGAACTTGCTCTTCCTGGCCTTCGATCCGAAGTTCGCCACAGCCACCACGGAGTTGTGGCACGAGGTCACGAATCAGCGCTTCGGTGAGGATGCAGCGTCGGTCCGCTCCGCCTACGAAGCGGTCCGCGCTGGATCGACACCGCTGCAGTTGATCGCCGCCGTGCAGACCGACCACGGTTTCCGACGCCCGGCCCAGCGGCTCTCCGAGGCTCGCGCCCAGCAGGGCAATCCGACCTGGATGTACTGGTTCACCTGGGCCTCGCAGGCGTTCGGCGGCATCCTCGGTTCGGCGCACGCCTTCGACATCCCGTTCGCCTTCGACAATCTCCACATGCCCGGTACTTCGATGTTGCTGGGGGAGGGTCCGGAGTTGGAGGCACTGGCGAGTCGATTCGCCGACGAGATCGCTGGCTTCTCGCACACGGGTCGGGCATCTTGGCCGACATTCGAGACGGAAATGAGGCCGACGCTGCGCCTCGACACCACTGTCGAGTTGCTCCACGATCCGGAGCCGACGCTGCGCGCCCTGCATTCTTAGGACACGTCTCTGGGGCTCGGCTCGCCCTTGACGGCTCCGTGTCGCCTCGGAACGCAGCCAGTGAATGGGGGCGAAAACGACAGGTTTTGGCACCTTTTCGCGCCCAATGGATTCAGATTCCGGGGGGTCGGCGTTGTCGTCGTGGTGTGATTTCGGCCACGATAGGTCTCGTGATCAACCACTACATCGCCGCCCGTCAGGAACTCGAAGGACCCGGGTCCCCCTTCGCCGTCACCACCGTGGAGGTGCGTGGCCAGCAGCTCAAGACCTTCGCCGCCGCCCCGCCCAACATGCGCGTGGTCTGGGAGATGACCGCAGCGCACGGGGACAAGAAGTACCTCGTGTACGAGGACGAGTCCTACACGTATGCCGAGATCCACGCCCAGGTCCGCAAGTTGGCGCAGTATCTCGTGGATCAAGGTGTGAAGCGCGGCGACCGCGTTGCCATCTCCACCCGCAACTATCCCGAGTGGGTCGTCACCTATTGGGCGTGCGTCTCCATTGGTGTGGCCTGCGTGGGCATGAACGCGTGGTGGACGCCGGTCGAAATGGATTACGCCCTCGGGGACAGCGAGCCCAAGGTGCTGATCGTCGACGATGAGCGTTTGGACCGCTACAACCAGGTTCCGACCAAGCGCGACATCCACGTGATCTCGGTCCGGTCCGATCGCCCCCTGCCTCCCGGCGGAATTCGTTGGGCCGATGTGATGGCCAAGCCCGATCCGGGAGTGCTGCCGCCGGCCAATATCGATCCGGATGACGACGCCACCATCTTCTACACCTCGGGTACCACTGGCTTCCCCAAGGGCGCACAACTGCATCACCGTGGTTCCGTCGTGAACGTGTTGAACATCGCCGCCATGACCACCGCTGCGTCCTCCGGTATTGCCAAGGCCGTGGCCGCCGGCGATCTGGCGGCGGCTCCTCCGGCACCGCCGGCCCTTCCCCCGGTCTTCATGGCGCCCACGCCGCTCTTCCACGTGACCGCCTGCAACTGCATCCTGCATCCGGCCACGCTGGTGGGCGGGACCGTGGTGCTCATGTACAAGTGGGATCCGGGTCGGGCTCTCGAATTGATCGAGCGCGAGAAGATCACCAACTTCTCCGGCGTGCCCACCATGGGCCGCGAACTGCTGATGCACCCGGACTGGAAGACGCGCGACACGTCGTCACTGGCTGCGATCAGTGGTGGCGGCGCGGCGGTGCAGCCCGACCTGGTGGAGAAGATCGACAAGGAACTGGAGACGGGAACTCCCACCACCGGCTACGGCATGACCGAGACCCACGGCATCATCACTGCCAACACCTCGCTCTGGTACACGACCAAGCCGTCGTCGTGCGGTCCGGCCGTGCCCACCCTCGAGGTGAAGCTGGTGGACGAGGAGGGTCGTGATCTTCCTCGTGACCCGAACATCACTGGCGTGCTCTGCGTGAAGGGGGCCGTCGTCATCAAGGGCTACTTGAACCGCCCCGATGCCACCTCCGAGTCCATCAAGGACGGCTGGTTGAACACCGGCGACATCGCCCGCATCGATCAGGACGGGTTCATCTACATCGTGGATCGCGCCAAGGACATGGTCATCCGCGGCGGCGAGAACGTGTACTGCTCCGAGGTGGAGGCCGTGATCTATCGTCACGACGCCATCGCCGAAGCCGCCGTGTTCGGCATTCCGGACGAGCGGCTGGGCGAAGAAGTGGCCGCGTGCATCGTGCTCCAGCCCGGCAAGACCGCCACCGAGGACGAACTGCGGACGTTCCTGGCCCAGAGTCTGGCCAAGCACAAGATCCCGGCTCGCTTCTGGTTCCGTGGGGAGCCGATCCCGCGTAATGCGAGCGGGAAGTTCCTGAAGCGTGAACTGCGCAAGGAACTCATCGGCGAGTGATCGCCTCCATCGCAGATCC
>JBJTYE010000109.1:0-20117 GCA_046082625.1 Actinomycetota bacterium
GACCCTGCACGATGCGATACGAACCACCCTCGCACACGCACGGGAAACTGGAGATCAGACCTTCGGGCACTCCGTAACTTCCGTCGCTCGGTACGGCCATCGACACCCAATCGCCCGAGGCGGTGCCCAAGGTCCAGGACCGGATGTGATCGACGGCGGCATTGGCCGCCGAAGCCGCGGACGACGCTCCACGAGCTTCGATGATGGCGGCCCCGCGCTTGGCCACCGTCGGGATGAAGGTTCCGTCCACCCATGCGTGATCGCCGACCGCCTGATAGGCGTTCTTGCCGCTCACCTCGCAATGGAAGAGGTCCGGATACTGGGTGGTCGAGTGATTGCCCCAGATGGTCATCTTCTTCACCGCCGACACCGGTGCGCTCAACTTCTGGGCGATCTGGGTCACGGCGCGATTGTGGTCCAAGCGGGTCATCGCCGTGAACCGACCCGGATCCAGGCTCTTGGCGTTCTGTTGGGCGATCAGTGCATTGGTGTTGGCCGGATTGCCCACCACCAGGACCTTGACCTGGCGCGACGCCGCCCGGGCCAGAGCTTCGCCCTGGGGTTTGAAGATGCCGCCGTTTGCCGACAAGAGATCTGCTCGCTCCATTCCGGCTTTGCGCGGCATGGCCCCCACCAGGAGTGCCACATCCGCATCCCCGAAAGCGGTATCGGCATCATCGGTGGCCACGACGCCGGCGAGCAGCGGAAAGGCGCAGTCGTCCAACTCCATCCGCACCCCCTCCAAGGCCTTGAGCGCCGGGGTGATCTCCAGCAATTGCAGGACGACCGGGGTGTCCGGACCCAACATGGCCCCGGAGGCGATCCGGAAGAGGAGGCTGTAACCGATCTGACCGGCGGCACCGGTCACTGCAACGCGTACGGGGGAAGTCATATGGAGAGCGTACGTCGCCGACCCGGGCCGGCGACAAGCCGATCAGGCCGGAGGCACGGTCCTCCCGAGAGCTCTCCAGATCAATTGCGCATAGAACACCCGGCCGTCCTCGTCGAGGTGGATGCCGTCACGGGTGAGGCATTCCCCCACACAGGCTTCGACTTCACGCTCCCAGTCCAGAACGATGACGTTGGCGTAGCGTTGGGGGAGCGCCCGAATCTTTTCGTTGTTCAGAGCCGTCCAATCGCGACGAGCCTTGCCGGTCAGGATCACGACCGTTCGAACTTCCGAGAGAGCACCCATCATCCGATCCAGAGTCTCCTGGCTCATGGATCCGTTGGTTCCCAGGTGGATGACGACGTTGTCCATCGTCACGCCGAGCTCTCTCAACTGGAGGAGGATGTCGGCTCCCATCTTGCCCTGTCGGTCCTGTTCGGCATCCACCACCACACCCAACTCGGCCAATTGAACTGCCGCCCCCTTCATCACGGAGTCACCGAGAGCGAAGACGTCGTAATGCGGTGCCGCAGGGAGAGTGGTGGGCGGTGCGGAATCCTCCGGAGCGAGCGACGTCGACGGCGGCACCGTGGTCGAGGAGACTGCTTCGAGGGCGTCCACGACCGCACTCTCACCTTCGTCGAGGGCGGCTTGTACTTCGTTGAGCTTGTTCTCCGCGGTGGCCAGGCTGACGGCGGCGAAGATGGGAACGGCGATCATCACTCCGGCCAGCCCGACCGAGATCAGGCGCGGCTGGTTCGAACTGCGCCGAAGGATGGACGTCCAGGTGGCCTTGAAGCGCCGCTCGCGAATCGGCAGTTCCACGAAGCGATAGGAGATCTCGGTGATGGCGACGGTGACCGCCATGGCGCCCAGGAATTCGTGCACCGCCAAGGGGATTCCCGTCTCGTGGCGCAAGGCCTGGAAGACCGGCCAGTGGTAGAGGTACAGACCGTACGAACGCTCACCGATGGCCCGGAACACCGGATTGCCGATCAAACCGCCGCTCAACGATCGGGTGTGGGCGACGGCCGCGATGACCACCAACGTGGCCAGACCGGTGAGGAAGAAACCGCCGCGGAACAGCCAGGGGTCGGCGTAGGTCCCCTCCTCGCCCACCAACTCGGTGATGTGCAGCGTCGACACCAGATAGCCGAGGACCAACAGGCCCCCAATGGCGAAGGGATCGAGCAAACGACCCTTGTTCCGCATCGGCCCGCGCAGCAGAGCGTAGGGCCGCCAGACCAGAGCCATGGCGGCGCCCAGCAACAGACCCGTGGCTCGCGACGGAGTCGAAAGGTACAAGACGTCGACCTTGCTGACGCAACGTCCGCCGATCTCCCAGTAGGCATCGGGGGTGCTCACGCAATCGGCGCCGATCCGGCCGGATGGCATGAGCAATCCGACCACCGCCACGATCCCGAAGGCGATGGCCACGAACCACACCGACACGCGTGGCAGCCTCTTGCGACCGCTGCGCAGAATCAACATCATCACCAAGGGCCAGAGAAGGTAGAACTGCTCCTCCACGGCCAAGGACCAGAGATGTCGTAACGGCGCGAAATCGTTGACGGCCGTGTATCCCGCTCCGACCCAGACCTGGAACCAGTTGGAGACGTAGAACAACCCGGCGACGACGTCCCCCCGTAGCGCACCGAGAGCGTCCTGTTCGAAGAAGGTCGTCCACACCACCAGGAGCAGAAGCATCAGGAACAGAGCAGGGAGCAGGCGCCGGGCACGCCTCTTCCAGAAATGGAGGAGGTCGACGGCCCCGTTTCGCTCGTGCTCGGCCACCAGGAGGAGGGTGATCAGGTAACCGCTGATGACGAAGAACACCTCGACCCCGAGAAAGCCGCCGGGCAGCCAGGAAGAGTTGGCGTGGTAGACGATGACCGCCAGGACCGCCAGAGCGCGCAGACCGTCGAGGCCCGGGAGATACGGAACCCGGCTCACCTGAGCCGATTTGGGTGTTGCCGCACTCGAGGACATGGGTTCTCAGTCTGCCCGGGTCCGAGGGGCCGATGGGGTCACTGACGGTCCAAAAGGCCCAGGTTGGCGTAGATCTCTCGAGTGGCCGTACTGCGATTGAGGGTATAGAAGTGCAGACCCGGTGCACCGGCATCGAGGAGATCCCGACTCAGAGCCGTTGCGGCATCGACGCCGATCCGACGCACATCGTCGGGATCGTCCACTCCGTCCAGGCGATCGGCCAGCCACGTCGGAAAGGCCGCCCCCGACATACGGGCCATCGTGACGATCTGAGACTTGTTGGTCACCGGCATGATGCCCGGCACGACCGGTTTGGTCACTCCGAGATCGTGGAGCTCCTCGCACAATCGCACATAGACCTCGACATCGAAGAAGAACTGCGTGATGGCGAAGTCGGCCCGCGACAACTTGGCGGCCAGGAAACGGCGATCGCTGACTCGGTCCGGGGAACGCGGATGGACCTCGGGATGGGCGGCCACACCGACCGAGAACCGGTGTCCGACGAGGACGTCGTCGAGCAGTTCGCTGGCATATCGATAGTCACTCAGGGGCACCTCGTCGGTCGCATCCTTGGGCGGATCACCGCCCAGGGCCAAGATGTTCTCGATTCCGTCACGGGAATAATCGTCGAGGATGGACGCGATCTCGGAGCGTCGATGACCCTGGCAGGTGAGATGCGCCATCGGGGTGATCGTGGTCTCCCGGCGAATCCACGAGACCAACTCCTGGGTGCGCTGACGGGTGGTGCCACCGGCACCGTAGGTCACGCTCACGAAACTGGGTTCGAGTGGCTCGAGTTCGGCGATGACCTGCACCAAATTCTCGTGGGCCTCCTCGCTCTTGGGCGGGAAGAACTCGAACGAATACGTTCGGCCCCGGGCCAACATGTCCGCGATCCGAGCCATCACGCCAGTGTAGGAGTTGGCAGGAACGGGCATGTTCGACCCCACCACCGATTTGCGTCGTCGAACGTGTCGATGGTGTCCGTCAATGACGGAAGTGTCGCTCGGAGGTGACGACCATCGCCACACCGAGTTCGTCGGCCGCGGCGATCACCTCGTCGTCGCGCACACTTCCTCCGGGTTGGATGACGGCGGTGACACCGGCCCGGGCCAGCACCTCCACTCCGTCCCTGAACGGGAAGAAGGCGTCACTGGCCGCCACACCGCTGCGAGCGCGTTCACCGGCGCGTTCCACGGCGATTCGGGCCGCATCCAGGCGATTCTGCTGGCCGGCTCCGATGCCGACGGCGCACCCGTCGCGCGCCACGACGATGGCGTTCGAACTCACGGCCGCCACCACCTGCCAGGCGAACTCCAGGTCCGACCACTGGGCGTCATCGGGCTTCCGTCCGGTGACGACCTTCCAGGTCGAGCGATCACCGGTGATGCGATCCGGGGTCTGCACCAGCAATCCCCCGTCCACCGATCGCACTTCCATGGTGTTACCGAACGGGCGTGGACCGGAGAGCAGACGAAGATTCTTCTTTGCCGTGAGGATTTCCAACGCCTCGGCCGAGAACGCCGGCGCCACCACCACCTCGGTGAACACCTCGGCGATCCCGTGGGCGGTCGACGCGTCGACCGGACGGTTCAGCGCCACGACGCCCCCGAAGGCACTGACCGGATCGCACGCGAGAGCCCGTCCATGGACCTCGGCGATCGTGGCTCCGACCGCCGTGGCCACTCCGCAGGGATTGGCGTGTTTGACGATCACGCATGCCGGATCGGCGAAACGATGCACCAACTGCCAGGCGGCTTCGCTGTCGTAGACGTTGAGGTAACTCAGTTCCTTGCCCCCGTGTTGGACGACTTCGTCCCACCAACTCTTGGCACCGCGTCGGCGATACAGGGCGGCGTTCTGGTGCGGGTTCTCTCCATAGCGCAAGGAACGAGCGACCTCGGCATCCAGGATCAGATGATCGGGCAGTGCGTCACCAGCCGTCGTCGAACTCATCCAGGCCGTGATGCGGGCGTCGTAGTCGGCGGTGGTGGCGAATGCCCGTCGGGCGAGATCCCGTCGCATCAACTCCGACACCGCGCCGTGGGTCGTGATCTCGGCCAGGACCGCGTCGTAGTCGGCGATCGACGTCACCACCGCCACGTGGGCGTGATTCTTGGCCGCGGCGCGGATCAGGGCCGGGCCGCCGATGTCGATCAGATCGATGCTCGGATCTGCCGAAAAGGGATACAGGTTCACCACCACCAGATCGATCGGGCGGATTCCGTGAGTCGCGAGATCTCGACGATGATCGGGGTCGTCACGGTCGGCCAGGATGCCTCCGTGCACCGCGGGATGGAGGGTGACCACGCGATGCCCGAGGAGAGCCGGATACCCCGTCAGGTCGGCCACGTCGGTGACCGGAATTCCGGCCTCCCCGAGGGCACGGGCCGTTCCGCCACTGGACAAGAGATCCCAACCAAGGCTCGCCAGCCGCTGGGCGAAGTCGACGATTCCGGATTTGTCGTACACGCTGAGCAGGGCGAGGGGCACGACTCGACACTACCGAGGCACCCTGAGCCGGGGTGTCCGATGGCACGTCTGAAGTGGACTACGGTGCCGATTGCGGTGGGCCGTCCGCCGCAGAGAAGGAGTACGGGCTATGGATTTCTCGAAACTCAAGACCACCGACTGGCTCAAGGTCGGCGGAGCGGCAGGCATGCTCATCTTCGGTTTCTTCGCTTGGGCCAAATTCGAGTTCATGGGCATCTCGAGCACCGGCAACAACGTTTTCGACTACCCCGTCCGGGGCATCATCTCGTGGGTCCTGGTGATCGGTATCGGCATCATCACTCTGCTCGGCGTCCAAGGCAAGCAAGTCGGCAAAGTGCAGTGGCCGATGATCTCGGTGCTGGCCACCGGGCTCGCCACCGTCTTGATGCTGCTCTTGGTCATCCTCGGTCCCGATGATTCGGGACTGGACCTGAAGCCGGCCATCGGGCTGTGGCTCGCCTTTGTCTCCACCGTCGTGGCCTTCGTGGGTTCGCTCATGGCTTTCACCGGCGGTGGCGGGAACCTGAAAGACCTGACCGACGTCAACAAGTTGAAGGACAGCTTCGGTCAGAACTGACCATCAGTTACTGATCATCCAGTGCGAACGAGCGGCCGCTCCGGGATCGGGGCGGCCGCTGCGCGTCACCGGGACGTGATCAGCCCAGCCCTTCGATGATCTCGGCCATGAGGTCGCCGGCTTCGGTCGGATTCCGACCGACGCGCACTCCGGCCGCCCGCAAAGCGTCCATCTTTCCTTGGGCGGTGCCCTTGCCGCCGGACACGATGGCTCCGGCGTGGCCCATCTTCTTTCCCGCCGGCGCGGTGACACCGGCGATGTAGGCGCTCATGGGCTT
The DNA here is from genome assembly GCA_046082625.1 of Actinomycetota bacterium. Lineage (GTDB taxonomy): Bacteria > Actinomycetota > Acidimicrobiia > Acidimicrobiales > Ilumatobacteraceae > Casp-actino8. Next base: position 6,226 of record JBJTYE010000109.1, read on the forward strand.
GGTGACATTGGCTTTGATGAATTCGGCTGCTTCCTCCTCGGCCGAACCACCGATCTCTCCGATCATGATGATGGCGTGGGTCTCGGGATCGGCCTGGAATTCGCGCAGACAGTCGATGAAGTTGGTTCCCGGCACGGGATCACCCCCGATACCGACGCAGGTGCTCACGCCGATACCGCGTTGCTTCAATTCGTAGAGAGCCTGATAGGTGAGCGTTCCCGATCGGCTGACGATGCCCACGTTCTTCTTGGTGGCACTCGGAAGTTCGGCGATCTCGCCGGCGGTGATGCCGATGTTGCACTTGCCCGGGCTGATGATGCCAGGACAATTGGGTCCGAGCAGTCGGGTCGTCGGGAAATCACGAACCAGGGTGTTGTAGACGAGTGCCTCGTCCTGGGCGGGAATGCCCTCGGTGATGCAGACGATGAAGGTCACTCCGGCCCGAGCGGCCTCCAGGATTGCGGCCGACGCAGCCTTGGGGGGAACGGCCACGAAGGAGGCCGTTGCTCCGGTGGCCTTCACCGCCTCGGCCACCGAATCGAACACCGGAATGCCCTCCACCTCGGTTCCGCCCTTGCCCGGAGTCACCCCGGCCACGACCTGCGTCCCGTAGGCCTTGTTGCGCAGGCCGTGATACTTGCCCTGGCCTCCGGTGAGACCTTGCACGATGACCTTGGTGTTCTGATCGACGAAGATCGCCATGGTTCTGTCACTTTCCCTTGGCCAGGGCCACGGCGGCCCGGGCGGCTTCGAGCATGGTGGGCTTGGAGGTCAACTTCGACTCCGGGATACCGGCCTCGGCCAGGATCTTGCGACCCTCTTCGGCATTGGTTCCGTCGAGGCGGATGACGATCGGCGCCCGCAGGTCCACGCGCGACAACGCTTCGACGATGCCTTTGGCCACTTCTTCGCCACGGGTGATGCCGCCGAAGATGTTGATGAAGATGGAATTCACCTTCTGGTCGAAGTTGATGACCTCGAGTGCCGCTGCCATGACATCGGCGTTGGCTCCACCGCCGATGTCCAAGAAGTTGGCGGCGCTGCCACCCACTTGATTGACCACATCGAGGGTGCTCATGGCCAGTCCCGCACCGTTAGCGATGATGCCGACGGTGCCATCGAGCCCGATGTACTGGAGATCGTGGGTGCGGGCCAACTGCTCGCGGTCGTCCAATTCCTCGGTGGCGCGATACTCGTCCCACTCAGGATGTCGGAAGTCGGCATTGTTGTCGAGCGACACCTTGGCATCGAGGGCATGAACCTCGCCTGTCGGCTTCAAGATGAGCGGGTTGATCTCGGCGAGATCGCAATCACCCTCGGTGTAGCAGCGGTACAGCTTCACCAGGATCGACGCCACCCCGTCGAGAGCCTTCGCCGGAATCTTGGCATCGGACGCCGCGGTGCGGGCCGTCGACTCCGATAGTCCGTCCACCGGATCGATGTGCAGTTTGACGATGGCGCCAGGATCGCGCACCGCCACCTCTTCGATGTCCACTCCACCCTGGGCCGACAGCATCAAGAGATGCTTCTTGGCGGCCCGGTCCAGACTGAACGAGGCTTAGTACTCCTCGTCGATGTCACTGGCGTGTTCCACCCAGATGCGCTTCACCATGTGGCCCTTGATGTCCATGCCGAGAATGTTTCCGGCGTGCAGACGGGTCTCGTCGGCATTGTTGGCCAACTTGATGCCGCCGGCCTTGCCGCGTCCTCCGACCTGGACCTGGGCCTTCACCACCACCGGATAGCCGGCGGCTTCGGCGACGCGCACCGCTTCGTCGACGGTGTCGGCCGCACCACCGGCGCTGACCGGAATGTCATAGCGGGCGAAGTACTGCTTGCCCTGATATTCGAACAAATCCACGATGATCCTCTCTGTGGTGCTTGTTGCCGCTCGTTCGATGTTCGTTCGCGGTTGCCGATCAGGCCACCGACGACGACTCCCGCGTGTCCAAGGCCTGTTCCAGCCACTGGGCGATGGCCTTCAACGACGAGCCCGGGCCGAAGATCTCCGCCACCCCCTGCTCGCGCAGAGTGCGCGCATCGGCATCGGGAATGACTCCCCCTCCGAAGATCAAGACCTCGTCCATGTCCCGAAGGCGAAGCTCCTCCATGACCCGCGGGAACAGGGTCAGATGGGCCCCGGAGAGCAGCGACAGGCCCACGGCGTCCACATCTTCTTGGAGGGCCGTTTCGGCGATCTGCTCCGGCGTCTGGTGGAGCCCGGTGTAGATGACCTCGAAACCATGATCCCGCAAGGCCCGGGTGATGGTCTTGGCACCCCGGTCGTGGCCGTCCAGGCCCGGCTTGGCTACCACTACGCGATACGGCCGCTTCACAAGGAGGGAACCCTATGTCCTGTCGGACGGAACGACATAGTCGACGTCGGTCGTCCGGACGGGCCTGTTCCATGACGGCGGCCGAACCACCCCCGCTCGGGGCAGACTGACGACATGCGCCAACCCCAGTTCCGCTCCCCGGTGGCCCGAGCCGTGGCTCCGGTGGTGGCCGGCCTGGGATTCCTCGGTCTGCTCGGCCTGGTTCTGTGGGGGATCGCCGCCCTGATGTCGGGCGAGCAGTCCCAATCGACGACCTTCACCCCTGATCGTCTGCGCGTGGGTGGCATCGAACGATGGGCGGAATCGATCGCCGAGCGCGGTCCGGTGATCTTTCCCGGACTCGGAACCACCTCCGGCGAACGCACACTGGTGCTGGACCACACCGGTACCAACCCCGAACGAGGTTGGACCATCTATTACGCCCATCCCGCCGATCGACCCGACGGTTGCGCCGTGGAACAGATCGTCGGCACGGAGACCTTCACGGACTGCGACGGACGGACGATCTCGGTTGAGGATCTGGCCCCACCCACCAATGGCGAGTTCCCGGTGATCGAGGATCGCTCGACGCTCTACATCGATCTCGGCGCTCCCTGATCCGAGAGTCGATCCGTCACAGCGACGACGGCCACACCCGAGGAAACCATTCACCCGACAGGGCACGACCCTCTCGACGGTCATCGTCCTCGCCGATCACGGCACCGAGATCGGGAGAGGTGGTCCAAGGTCGGCGGACGAACACCATGTCGTCGCCCAGAAGCCGCCAACTGAAGACACGCCGCCGATCGCTGGTGCCGGGTGCGCCGTGAACCGACAGCATGTGGAAGGCGACCACATCACCCGGATCCAACTGCCAACCGCGAATCGAGAGTCGCCGATCCGGATCAGGGTCCTCGCGTCCCTGGTCGATGTCGGGGAGCTCGTCGAGCGATCCGTCCGGGAACCACTTGGCCTGCTGATCGAGGAATGAACGGGGCATGTACCAGGGACCGCGATGACTTCCGGCCCAGACCTCGAGACACGATTCCCGCGGCACCGGATCGACGGGGATCCAGAAGCTCACGTTCTGGCGCCCCTCGACGTCGTAATAGGGCTGGTCTTGATGCCAGGGGGTGATCTGCCGTGTGCGGGGTTCCTTCACCAGCACGTGGTCGTGAAAGTGGACCACCGATGTGGACTGCATGAGGTCGGCAGCGAGAGAGCGCAGTGCCGACATGTGGATGAAGTCGGAGAACTCCGAGACGTCCCTCCATCGGCAGAAATCCTCGAGGAAGAATCCCGGATCGTCGCCGGAACTGGCGACCTTGGCCCGGGGACTCGGCTGCGCGATCACTCGATCGATACCGCGGCGCAGAGCCTCGATCTCGGAGGGGGACACCACGCCGCGCAACACCACGACCCCGTCGCGCTGGTACTCCTCGACGATCGACACGACCCTATTCTGACAGCGCATGACCTACACACCGATTCTCGGCACCCTGGCCTACGTCTTCGACGACACTCGTCGACAAGTCCTTCTCGTCCATCGGAACGCTCGGGATTCCGATCAGCACCTCGGGAAGTGGAACGGTCTCGGTGGGAAGATCGAGGACTTCGAAGACGTGGCGGCGAGTGTCCGACGCGAAGTCGGTGAGGAAGCCGGCATCGACATCGTGGCCATGACTCTGCGGGGAACGGTCTCTTGGCCGGGTTTCGGACCCTCGGGCGAGGATTGGTTCGGCTTCGTCTTCCTGGTGACGACCTGGAGCGGTGAACCGACGACACGCAACGCCGAGGGCGATCTGCACTGGGTTCCGCTGGATCGCATCCTGGCGGCCTGCGATCCGGAGGATCCGTCGGCCGTCGATCTGCCGATGTGGGAGGGGGACCGCTACTTCCTGCCCTTGGTCTTCGACGGAGATCCGCGGGTCTTCCACGGCGTCATGCCGTATCACGGCGGGCGACCCAGTTCGTGGAGCGTCGAACGCTGGTGATCACGTCGACGGCTTGTCGCCGTCGGTGGAGCCGATGAGCCGCACCCAGATGCAGAACTGACCGGGAGGTCCGTCCGGACTCGCACCCCAGCGGGCATCCCAGCGCTCGCCGGGGAGAACCCCGCGCACCCGAACGTTGTTCTGCTGGCGGCGGTGCGCCGAGCGCAGATCGCTGGCGATCTGCGAGGCGGTCTTGGCCGTGTAGAGACGGTGGACGCGCACCCAACTCGGGTGCTGGCGCGCCGATTCCAGAGCCATGACCCAGAAGGACCGCCGTTGCCAGCCGCTCGGGTCCGGCGGATCCTCGGGTGTGACGCCACGGTCACCCACACGACGCTCATCGGGTCCTGTCAGCGACTGGCCATGTACCGGGTCTCCGGTGGATCCAAGATCATCGGCAACCATTGTTCTCACCCGCCCCCTTGTCACGAAAGTGATCACGCATCGCCGACCAGTGTGACCACAGGGAGTTCGTGGGTTCGTGATCCGAATCGAGGTTGGTGAAAACAGTGTTTGCTATTCAGGAAAGGCCCTGGTGAAACCCGTTCCAATTGCCTGGGGGAATCCCTCCGACGCGGGGTTTGGAACCACCTTTTCCGTAGTCATCTGGTTAGCGACTAGTCACTCTCGTAACGGGCCTCGATGGATTCGATCCATTCCCGAACCACGTCGTTCAGACCGGCGGGTTCGACCACGTGCGACGGGCGGCCGCAGCGGGCCAGGAGACGAGCCAACCATTGGTGGCTGGCCGCAGTGACCCAGACGAACATCGATCCGTCCGAGTTGACCACGTGCCCACCGGTGCTCACACGGTCCAGGACCCAGTCGTTACCTGGTGCGATGAACAGGACTGCTTCGACGATGTCGCCCCGGAAGTTCCAGCCGCGAAACGCCACCGGACGCGTCTCGATGCGGTGACCGGTTTCGACGTACTCGATGATCTGATCGATCCGGAAGGTTCGCTCGCGATCACCCGACAGATGGTCGTCAGCGATGAGATACGCCTCGCCGCGCTCGAAGAAGATCTGCAGAGGATCGAGGACGCGACGGCTCACGTCACCCTCGGCATTGACGTAGGTGACCGCGATCTGATTCCCGTTCTCCACCACCGTCCTCATGGCCGCCAGCAACGGCGCGTCCTCGAGCCGGATTTCGATGGGCAGTCCTCCGAGAGCATCTTCCACCTTGGACCGCAAGCCACGGCTGGCCTCGTCGTCCACTCTGCGCTCTCCGGCGGCGGCTTCGAGACTGGCCAGGGCCAAGGCCACGGCGGTGGCCTGACGCGGTGTCAACCGAACCGAGCGCGTCATGAGATGACGCGATTTGCGGTCCTTGGATTCGGCGGTGAAACCCGACGGCGCCATGGGCGAGTGGACCACCACCATGTCTTCGGACACCGAGAAATCGAACAGTGCATCGTGCGTGTACGGAGGAACGCCGCACATCGAGGCGAACTCCAGATCTTTCATCAGTTGATGGGAACCCACCCCCAGGATGGAGGCCAGCTCGCTCACCGCGATCGAGCCGTGCAGTCTCAACCACGGGATGATCGACAACAGACGTTGGAGTCTCTCGCCGAGGGGACGCGGACCAGGTCGGGTCGCCGGGTCCGCAGGCCGATCGGGAGCCACCGGTATCGAAGCGGGCGGCTCCTTGAGATTCCGCAGCCACTCGAGAATCTCGTGGCGCAACCACTCCGGACCTTCCACCGCGGCGTGCGGACCGAACCCGATGAGCCAGCCCCGGAACCGCGCCGGATCGTCCACCTTGACCGTGAGCCGGAGACGTCCCTCGCCGATCGCCTCGGTCTCGAGTACGCGATGGTCCAGCCACGGCAAGGCGGCGTTGTGATCGTCGACGAGAACGGTGGCCTCGATCTCGTGCTCGGAGGCATTGTGCACCAATCGGCGGATCTCCTCGATGGTCTCGGGAGGTTCCGGTGCCGACGGTTCGACGTCCACCACCGTGTATTCCTCGGCGATCCGGGCACACGGCAGCGCGGCCCAGCGTTGCTCGTCGCGTACGTAGGCGATGAGGTACCAGGTCCCTTTGTCGAACAGCAATCGTTGGGACTCCACAGTCAGGGGTCGACCGTCCACCAGAAGATCCAGCACGGCGCATCGTTGAGCCATCTCGGTCAGACGCACCACGATGAGGGGGACTTGCACCTGGAAATCGAAGCCGATCCGACGCGGCAACATGCCCTCCAACTTCATGAGAGCCTCCGACGCTTCGGGAACCGAATAGTGGATCGACGCCAGAGCCAGACTCAACAACGCGATTTCGTCCTCGGTGAGATCCAGCGCCGGCAGAGCCATGTCCTCCTCGGCGATCCAGTAGCGCATCTGCCCTGCATCGTCTCCGTGGGCCTGGTCCTGCCGGACGCGTATCCCCAGATCGCGCACGATGGTCCTCTTGTCGGAGGCGAAGAGTTGACGCTGGGCGTCCTCGGCAGTCGGATACGGCGTCATGCCCCGAGCCATCTCGGCCACGATCTGCTCGCGGGTCATGGGGACCCGTGACCGGTGCAGCAGGGTGAACAGGTTCAACACCCGCTCCAACGGGTCGATACGCCGGCGAGTCCTCTCCGTCCCCGTCGTCCCCATCGGGCCATTCTGCCCCATGGACAGCGTGACCGACACCGGGTCAACGGCCGCTCTCGGCCGAAACCGGCGCCCGTCAGTCGTGCTTGCCCCGCAGGTGACGACCGACGTAGGCCACCACCACCTGACGGGACTCGTCGTCGAAGAAGAGGTGGACCCGATACAGACGAGGTCCGCGCCCGTTGCGGATGTGGGCCACCGCGTATTCGGTCCGACCGCGCCAGGTGAAGGCGTATTCGGAGCCGTACTTGTACTCTGCGGTGTCCGAGATCCCGGCGGCGAAGTCGAGGCCGATACCGCGACACGAGATCTTCAATGATGCGCGGTTGATGCGACCGGTCTGCCAGTCACCCGCCACCACGTTGAGCCGAACCAGATCGTGGAGTAGGCGGTTGGCGTCGACTCCGTCCAATTGGGCGGCGGTTTCGAGGGCCCGTGGATGGAAGGTGAGGTTCTCGCACATCTCCTGGGCCTGCTTCACGGCGTCGAGGGCGTTCACCGCCACCAGACCTGCCGGCCGGCGCCCCATGAGCAATGTCAACTCGGTGTTCTGCAGGATCAACTGGTCGAGGATGCGATCCCCCTGGTCGAGGAGCGCCTGCTTCTCGGCAATCAGTCGATCCGCTTCGGCCATGGCTTCTTCCAATTCGTCGACCCGTTCGATGGTCTCCTGCCAGCCGTCGAGAGCCGTGCGGTAATCGGACCACGGAACGCTCTCCGGGTCGGCACCGACATCGGAGCGCTCCCGCGCACTCTCACCGACGGAGCCGCCGACCGCGGGGTCCTCGGTTCGCAGGCGACGGAAGAGCGGAGGTCGCAGCGGACCGAGCGAATCAGCGGCGATGTCGGTGACCAGCGGAATGCACACGCCTCGGACTTCGTCGCCACCGGTATCGGTCAGACCGCGTCCCGTCCAGGTCCGGTGCGTGAGATCGGGCCAGACGATGGTCAGGCCCTTGGCTTCGAGAAGATCGGCACCGTGGAAGGAGTTGAAAGCCGTGCGTGCCGAATCCCCTTGGAAGACGTGGACATGGGCCAGACCGGTGAGTGTCAGCGGCAGACGTTCGGCACGGAACACAGCGGTTTCCTTGGACGGCACCGTCTCGATGATCACCGGCAACGTGCGGCTCGGGGCCTCGCAGAAGGCCGCCACGTCCTGCGCCCCGATGTCGTCGGCGATCGGGATGACATGATCGGCGACGCGTCGACCGGCATCGTAGAAGTGACAAGCCGCGACCATTCTCCGCGCCAGCGAGCGCGCCGCCACGACCGAGACAGGACGGGTTCGCGGCGACACCCGCGCCCCACCGGGAACCACTGAGAGGCGCACTTCGAAGGTGGTGACATCGTCCTCGGATGCCAAGGTGATGATCGTCGTGAGGAGGTCCCCCTGACCGACCGGGCTACCGATCGTGTAGCGAGACCACTGGTCGGGATCCTGGTCGTCGAGTCGCACCGTGACACCCGGACCGCGATCGGCGAACGGATACTCGGCCTCCACCCACTCCCCGATCAGCCGACGAGCTCGGTCCTTGTCGGCGACTCTCCACTCACGACCTTCGAGTCGGATACTGAGGAGCGACCGCATGCCCACAGTCTCGCCCATCGGCCGTCGAACGACCCCCGCGGACCACCCAATTGGCGCATTCGGCCAGCGAGAGGCGGAGATGCCGTCCGGCCTCGCCGGCTTCGGTCCGCCGGAGTTCCGACAACACCGCTGCGGCTGCGATCACTCCGGTCACGGGATCGGCGATGGCATCGCCGATGAACCGGGGCTCGACACCCCCGCTGGTCGTCTCCCACCCGAGCAGTCCGCCCGCAGCTGCGCAATCGTCCCCGAAACCCACCCGCGACGGGTCGTGATCGCCCTGCGCCGTGATCGACAGCCAGACCACGGGACGTTCGGATTCGAGGAAGGATCCAGGTTCGATGCCGAGGCGCCGCAGGGCCCGGGGCCGCGATCCCTCGATGACCACATCGGCTTCGGCCAGGATCGGCCGCAACCGGTCGGCGACGAATTCGATGCGCTCCAGGGTCTTGCCGGCATGCAAGGTTCGGTGGAATTCCGGATGATGGCGATGCGTCGGGTCGGGTCGTCGCCACGACTCCACCGTGACCACCTCGCATCCGGCATCGAGGAGGAGACGCGAACACAACGGTCCGGCCCAGAGTGCCGACAGATCCACCACCCGCAGTCGCCGCCGCCCATTCGCGCCGTCGGAGGATCGCTTCTTGCGAACGACATCGGTTCGCACCGGAAGCACCCCGAGGGACCCCGGCCACTGCACCTCCCCCACTCGCGCCAGAGGGACATTCAGGTCATTGCAGGACTCCACCAGGTCGTCGGCCGTCCGGCGCAACACCGCTTCCTCGATCGCCGACCACGATGCATCGGAGGTGTCGTCTCCCCGTCGTGCACCCAGGACCACCTCGAGAACCTCGCGATCTCCAGGTCGCGCCAGGTTCATGGCGATCCATCGGCTGTCACCGGTCGGCATCAGTCGACATTGCCCGCTGGCGTTCGTTCGACCCACCGGGCGCCAACCGGTCGCAGCCGAACGCTGGCCGAGGAGGCGCCGAACGAGTTCGAGTGCACCGCTCGGCGAGCGGTGACAGTCGGTCAAGTACGAGGCGACCACCGAGGCCAGGGACTCCTCGGCGGTGCGGTGGACCTGGTCAGTCGTGGATCTCATCGACCAGTCCCCATGCACGAGCCGTCTCGACATCGAGAGCGCAACCGGTGAGAGCGAACTGCAGTGCCCGGTGTCGGCCGACGCGACGCGGAATGCTCACCGTCCCACCCGCACCCGGTGTCAGTCCCATGCGCACTTCCGGCAACGTGAACGTCGTACCCGGTCGGGCGACCACCCGACCGGCGAAAGCCGCCACTTCCACTCCGGCGCCGAAGTTGTCGCCATGGATCTCACAAATCAGATTCGTTCCCAGGCGACGATGCAGTCGCCACAGCGACGCTGCGACATGCGAGGTCAGCCGCGTCATGTGGGCCGTCACCGGATCCGTGAACGATCCGAATTCGTCGAGGTCCCCACCACTGGAGAAGTTGCTTCCAGCACCGCGCAAGGTCACCTTCGTGATCGCATGATCGACGAGAGCGACGTCGAGGGCATCGGCGAGAGCGGCGCGCATGGCTGCCGAGTAGGCATTGCGTCGCTCCGGTCGGTGCAAAGTGATGACGAGATGGTCGCCTGACTCCGACGAGTTCTCGAGACGGTCCACCAGAACCGGGGACGCAGAATCGTCTCGGCTCACGCCGGGACGAGGACGGCCCGCACACCACTCCTGGAACTCGGGGCCGGATTGGAGCAAGGAGAAGGTCGTGGATTCGGCCACCAGGCCAGCCGTGACGGTGCGCAGGTCGGCCGAACGCAACAACAGGGCCGTGGCCACCGATGCCAGCGGTCGTCGATCGATCGCTTCGAGGACCTCACTCAACTCGTCTTCACCGTCCACGACCAGATCGAACACTTCACTCGACGACCCGACTCCGATGATCAGCACGGGAAGGTCGGCGATCTCGGCGCGGTCCACGTACCTCTCCCCTGTTCGCCTCGCGATCGTCGCACTTTCGCGCCCTTCGACGACCACGGCCGCGAGGCCGTTGGCGAGCGAGAACGAGGAGCGGTCGACGAACACTCGATCCTCGAAATCACGAAAGGTGAGCCGGTCGATCACACCGTCACAGTACGGGTGGATCCCGGTAGAATCGAAGGTCGATAGAGCAGGAGAAGCGCTCATGGACACGACGAACAGCGCAGACCCCGGCTTTGCCGACCTCGGTCTCCGACCAGAGATCCTGAGGGCCCTGGTGACCCTGGGCTACGAGGAACCCACTCCCATCCAGCGGGAAGCCATTCCTCACCTGATTTCCCATCGGGATCTGCTGGGGCAGGCCGCCACCGGCACCGGTAAGACGGCGGCATTCGCCCTGCCCATCCTGCAGCTGATCGACCCCGACGCCGGCCAGCGGATCACCACCGTGGCCCTGGTGCTGGTGCCCACCCGAGAGCTGGCCATGCAGGTTTCCGAAGCCATCTACAAATACGGCCACGATCTGCGGGCGCGTTGCGTCCCGATCTACGGAGGCCAACCCATCGGACGCCAGATCGACGCCCTGCGCCGGGGCACCCACGTCGTGGTGGCCACGCCGGGTCGGGCGTTGGATCACATCCGCAAAGGCACGCTGCAACTCGACGCCATCCGGATGGTGGTGCTCGACGAGGCCGACGAAATGCTCGACATGGGCTTCGCCGAGGATCTCGAGGCCATTCTGGACGCCACCCCCACCTCCCGGCAGACCGTGCTCTTCTCGGCGACCATGCCGCCACGCATCGATGCCATCGCCCGCCGACACCAGCGCGATCCGGTACGCGTCACCATCCAGAAGTCCTCCACCGAATCCGGAACCTCGGCACTCGTGAAGCAATCGGCCTACTTGGTGCCGCGGCACATGAAGGCCGCCGCCCTCGGTCGCATCCTCGACATCGAAGCACCCGAGGCCGCCATCGTGTTCTGCCGCACCCGCGGCGAAGTCGATCAACTCACCGAAACCCTGAACGGTCGCGGCTATCGGGCCGAGGCGCTGCACGGAGGCATGGATCAGGAACAGCGCGACCGGGTCATGGGTCGGGTGCGCTCGGGAACGGCCGAATTGCTGATCGCCACCGATGTCGCCGCCCGCGGACTCGACATCGACCATCTCACTCATGTCGTGAACTACGACGTGCCGTCGGCTCCGGAGTCGTATGTGCACCGCATCGGACGCGTCGGCCGCGCCGGTCGCGAAGGTGTGGCCATCACCCTTGCCGAACCGCGTGAACAGCGCATGCTCCAGAACATCGAGCGGATCACCAAGCAGACGATCCCCTTCGCCAAGGTGCCGTCGGTGGAAGCATTGCGCGCCCGCCAGATGGAGATGACCACCGAGACGTTGCGCGAGACCATCGCCTCGGCCGAGCTCGGCCGCTTCGACTCGGTGGTCGACGAATTGTCCCGGGACTTTCCGATCGAGAGCATCCTGCGTGCCGCCATCAAGTTGGCCCACGACGCCGAGCAGTCCTCGGTCGAAGAGGTGGACATCCCCGATCTGTCCCAACCCCGTCCCGATCGACGTGACGACCGACAGCGGGCCGGTCGGCGTGATGATCGACGCGACGATCGGCGAGATGATCGCCGTGCCGATGGACGTGATGATCGTCGCAGGGACGGACGACGCGATGACCGGCGCGACGATCGACGAGATGATCGCCGAGATGATCGCCGTGCCCGGGACGACCAGGGTGGCCCCAGGCGTTTCGGCCGGGATCGCCCGGATCGCGGCGGACGGCGCGGCCCGGCCATGTCCAAGCTCTACGTGGGGCTCGGGCGGAAGGCCGGAATCCGTCCCCAGGACCTGGTGGGCGCCATCGCCAACGAGAGCGGGATCTCGGGTCGCGACATCGGCGACATCAAGGTGTCCGATCAGTTCTCCATCGTCGAAGTCCCGGGCGACGAGGTCGAAGGCATCCTGCGTTCGATGAAGAACGTCAGCATCCGGGGCAAGAAGGCCACGGTCCGCCGCTATCGCGACGAGCGCTGATCCGGCAACGTCTAGCGTCACGAGCATGGCCCGATTCGGTGCGGACTACTACCGCCGGTTCTACGGACGCAACGGAGTCCACAACCGACGGACGATTTCCTATCTGGCCCAGGCGGTGCACAGCATGTGCACCTGGTGGGGTGTGACGCCGAAGTCGGTCCTCGACATCGGAGCCGGACCCGGACTCTGGCGGGACTGGTACATCGAGAACCACCAGCGGGTGAAGGTGACCTCCCTCGACATCAGCGAGTACGCCTGCCGAACCTACGGCCACGAGATGCGGGACATCGCCACCTGGCGTCCGGCGCGCCAGTACGACCTGTCGGTGTGCCACGGCGTTCTGCAGTACGTCGACGACGACTCGGTGGCCTCGGCCGTCAAAAACATCGCCGCCGGTACCCGCCACGTTCTCTATCTCGAGCTGCCCACCGCCGAGGACTTCTCCACCATCGTCGACTCGGCGGCCACCGACATGGACGTCCATCGCCGCAACGGCGAGTTCTATCGCGAACTGCTCGACCCGCACTTCTTCCAAGCCGGCGCCGGACTCTGGATCCGCCACGGCAGCATCCTGCTCTACGAACTGGAAGGTATCGGAGCTGGCCGTGTCCGATGATCTGGAACGACGTCTGCGGCATCTCGAGGATCTGGCCGAGATCCATCAGATCTTCGTCGACTACGGTCGGGCTCTCGACGACGGGGACGTGGCCCGGTACGCCTCGCTCTTCGCCGCCACCGGTCGAGTCGATCTCGGCCCCATCGGACGGGCCGAGGGACCCGCCACCATCGAAGCGCTGATGACGGCGGCGCTGCAGGGTCTGGTCGGCGATTCGTTCCACCTGGTCACCAGTCCACAGGTCGCCATCGACGGGGACTGTGCCACGGCCACGGTGATGTGGACCGTCATCCATCGGGGGGCCGACGACGAGCCGCGGGTGACCATGATCGGCAGGCATCACGATCGCTTGGTCCGTGAAGAAGGGCGTTGGTGCATCGCCGAGCGACGCGGCACCATCGACATCCCGAGTCGTTATCGCTCCCCCGATCGCTGACCGATCAGAGCACGACCTCGACCCCTCGCCAGGTGCCGAGGACGGCACCCGCCGCACGCACCTCCGGCAGCACTCCGGACCACTGTCGATCCACATCGATGAGGGCCAAAATCGATCCTCGGTACTCGCCCCGCCCCCACAATCCGTACTCCTCGACGAGATCCTCTCGGGTCGTCATCGGTCCCCGCGTCAGAGAGCCACGCAGATGGTCCTCGAGACTGCCCATGAAACAAGTTCGCGCCCAGATGTCGGGATCACTGCGGTGGAGCCACGACAACTTGGTGACCAGGTGACGCGCTTCGGGCACCGTACCGATTTCGCTTCGCCACCAC
>JBJTYE010000110.1:0-2744 GCA_046082625.1 Actinomycetota bacterium
CGAAAAGGTCGTGATTAACGATGTCGACGACGGCACGTTCTTCGCCAAAATGCATCTCCAGACCCGGACCGGAGCGGTCCCCGTGTCCAGTCGCCCCTCCGATGGAATCGCCCTCGCAGTACGGGCCGGGGCCAACATCTATTGCGAACCCGATGTCCTGGACGAGGCCGGACGGGTGGCTGACATCGAAGAGGTGGAGGAGCAGCCGAGCGGTCCCGTCCCGGTCTCGGAAGAAACCCAGCGGGAATTGCTCGGTGAATTCCGCGACTTCCTGGAGGGAATCAACCCGGAGGACTTCCAGGCCTGAGAGAAACGTTGAAGTTTCGGCTGGCGGGCCGTACTCTGACCCCTCCGAACGACACTGCTGTCATTCGCCGTCGTTCGGCCGGACAGGGGAGTACTTGGACATGACCTCTACGAAGACGAATCCGGACATCGGGGGCTATTCGGGAAACCAGGCGGCGTCCGTGGTGGGCATCACCTACCGCCAACTCGACTATTGGGCGCGAACCGAACTCGTGCGGCCCGCGATCAGCCAAGCGCGGGGGAGTGGATCACGTCGGCACTACAGCTACCGGAATCTGCTCGAGCTGCGACTGGTGAAGAGTCTGCTCGACGCCGGCATCAAGCTCGAGTCGGTGCGCGAGGTCTTCAAATTCCTCGCTGACCGACCGGATGCCGACATCACATCGGCCCACTTGGTGATCAACGGTTCGTCGGTGGTGCTGTGCCAAGGAGACGAACTCATCGACGTCGTGCGACGAGGTCAAGGCGTTCTGAATCTCCTGCCTTTGGCGCAGGTGAAGGATCAAGTCGATGGTCGTCTCGTCTCCCTCTTCGACTCCGGTTCACCGAAGGCGGTTCGGACGACCCGGGCCAGTTGAGCGTGCGTCACTCGCCATTGCATGACGAGCACGTGGGCCTCGGAGCCCGCATGACCCCCTTCGGGGGCTGGGAGATGCCGCTCCAGTATCCGAGCGGCACCATCGCCGAGCACGGCGCTTGCCGGAAAGATGCAGTTGTCTTCGACGTGTCGCATCTCGGTTCGGTCGAAGTGACAGGCGAGGGAGTCTTCGATCGGCTGCAACGGACCTTCACCAACGATCTGCGGAAGATCGCTCCCGGTCGGGCGCAGTACACGCATCTTCTCGACGAGTCCGGCTCTGCAGTGGACGACATCATCGTCTGGTGGATCGACGACGATCTCTTCCACGTGATGCCGAACGCCTCCAATACCGAACGAGTGATCGCTGCAGTCGGCGGACGGGACGTCACCGGTGTCCGAGCTCTGCTGGCGGTGCAGGGTCCGCAGGCCCGAACCAAGTTGAGCATGGTGTTCCCGGAGGCCGCCGAGGTCGGTCGATTTCGCATCGCCACAGCACCCTGGGAGGGTGAGACCTGTGTGATCGCCGGGACCGGATACACCGGCGAGGACGGGGTGGAGATCTCGGTGCCGAGCGCGGTCGCGGTGTCCTTGTGGAGAGAACTTCTGGCGGTCGGTGTCGCTCCGGCGGGACTCGGAGCCCGGGACACTTTGCGCCTGGAGGCGGGACTACCGCTCCATGGCCACGAACTCGGACCCGGGATCACGCCGCTGCAAGCCGGTCTCGAGTGGGTGGTGTCCTGGGACAAGGGTGATTTCCCGGGACGGGCCGCACTGGCGGCCGAGAATTCCGGTGGACTACCACGCGTGTTGCGGGGCGTCGCCACCGAAGGTCGCCGCCCGCCACGTGAAGGGGCCACCGTGTCCTTGGCGGATCAGGATGGGAACGGACGCGTCATCGGAGAGGTCACCAGCGGCAACTTCTCACCGACCCTCGGTCACGGCATCGCCCTGGCCTTTCTCGATCCAGCAGTGGCATTGGGGACGCGAGTCGCGGTTTCGGTCAGGGACAGCCACCTGGACGGCACGGTGGTGTCGCCCCATTTCGTGACCCGCTGATCCGGCCCTCAGGTAGAGGTGGAACCGGGGGAATTCGACGAGCCGCGTAAGCCGAACAGACCCCCGGCGGATTCGGCGAATTGGGCCAGCGGTCCGAGTCGTCCCACCAGATCACCGAGGATGCCAACGGCCTTGGCCACATCCGCGGGGAGCGAGCCCACCTGACCGACCACGGCGTCGACTCGCTTGAGCGTGCCCTTGGCCTGTTTGAGCGAGACCTCGAGCAGCGGCACCATCTCGCGCACCGGTCCCTCGAATTCGTCCAACAGGGCGTTCACACGATGGGCCACCTTGTTCATCTCACTGATGGTGTCGTTGAAAGTCACCACGGATTGGACGAGTTCGCCGGTCATGGTGACCACCACCTCGAGAGCCTTACCGGCTGCTGCCAACGGGTTCACTCCACCGAGAAGGGACAGCAGATCGCCGACCCCAGCGGATTCCGATCCGGTCTCGTTCTTGGCGTGTGCGGTCATGGGAGCAACCTATCCCGCGGCATAGGCCTCGAGCGGGGCGCAGGTGCACATGAGATTTCGATCCCCGTAGGCGGCGTCGATCCGGTTCACCGGCGTGACGTAGGAGCCGCCTTGGAGAAGGTGCGGCAGGGCACTGGCTCGAGGGTAGGGACGAGTCCAGTCTCCGGTGACATCGGCGATGGTGTGAGGGGCGCGGCGTAACGCACTCTCCTGGACCTCGATGCGACCCTCGAGGACCTCCGCGATCTCGGAGCGTATGGCCAGCATGGCGTCGCAGAAGCGATCCATCTCGCGCCGTGATTCGCTCTCGGTGGGTTCGATCATCA